>JABMQV010000514.1 GCA_013203065.1 Desulfobacteraceae bacterium
CATCATGGGCCGCCACAAACCTCAGGATCTTTACTTTTCCTGTCTCTAGATCCACCTCCACTTCTGCCCCCTGCGCGCCAAAGATGTAGGTGGCGGAGAGGTTCCCCCTCCCTGTCCTGGAATCGACCATCTGGTTGGGGGGATCATAGAATGCCTCAGATACAACCATCCGGCCCTGCTCCTTATGGTGTGCCGCCCTCAGAATTTCATCAAGTCTTACCCGAAGGAGGGGATTATCAGGCTCTTCCCTCAAAAAAACATGATTCTCTCTCAGGTCAAGCTCCGATGCATCGAAGAGCCTCTCATAGTCGAGGTCGGGTATCTCAAAGTCGGGGTCCTTTTCTTGACGTTTCTTCAGATTGGCTTGCACCCGGTCCATAAAGAGTTCCGAGCACAAATCAAATATCTTTTTCCTGGCCTTTTCAGCGGCCATGATAGCTGCATTGCAGGAGGTAAAGGCCCCCCGGCTGGCATGCGTCCCCACATCCCAGGGGCATGTGGCCGTATCCCCTGAGACAATGGTCACCCTATCGGGTGTCACTCCCAGGGCCTCTGCTGATGCCAACATAAGTGCCGCATTGAATCCCTGCCCCATTTCCACGCCGCCGGTGAACACGGAGACCTGCCCAAAGTCATCCAGTTTCATGACAATCCCTGAGCCGTCCGAACGGTAAACCCTGCCGGAGCCACCAACGTGGAAAAGCGATGCCATGCCAACCCCCCGGGCCTTTTCCCTTCCCTTTCCTCGCTTTTCCTTCCAGTTAAGCTTATGGGCAACTGTCTTTAGACAATCCTTGAGACCGCAGGTGGTGATTTCGAGACCCATGGGGCTCACTTCGTCAGGGATGTTGCTGTTGATCATCCTGAAATCAAAGGGATCGATCCCGGCTGTCTCGGCAAGGTGATCCATGTTGCTCTCTATGGCCCAGGCCGCCTGAGGGTTTCCGTATCCTCTCATGGCCTGGCAATAGGTGTTGTTGGTGTAGACAATCTTTGTCTCATAAAAGACATTTGGGACCCTGTAGAGAGATGAGATGGGGAGCATCATGACGCCCGGTGTGGTGGCACCCCAGGAGGTGTAGGCCCCATTGTCCAGTACCATCCTGACCTCCCTGAAGGTCAACAAGCCATTCTTGTCGCATCCCTGGATAATATGGGTCCTTGTGGGCTGACGGGGGGAGAGGGTACTAAATTCCTCTTCCCGGCTGAGCACGATTTTAACCGGCCTCCCGGTCTTGTAAGCCAGGAGTATGGCGATGTATTCATATCCATGGGTGTCAAGGCCTGTGCCGAATGCCCCTCCCAAGGTAGGGACGATGACCCGCGAGTTCTTTCCCTTCAGCCCCATGGCCGCGAGGGCCTGGTTAAAGTCGTTTTGGGCCAGAAAAGGTATCTGGGTCTTTGTACGGATAATCAGATTGTTATTGAGGTCAAACTCCGCGATGCAGCCGGCCGTCCCCATACAGGACTGCTGTACAAGGGGTGTCTCCAGGCGATCCTCGGCAATGTAACGCGCGTTGTCCTTGGCGTTTTCCACGTCACCCGAGACAAATTTCCAGGGGACCGGCAAGAGGTTGTCTTTGGTGGGCCGCCCCCGGGGATCTTTTTCATGAATGAGGGGGGCTCCTGCCTTGAGGGCTTCTTCGGGATCAAATACGGCCGGCAGTTCCTCATACTCAATCTTGATCAGGGAAACTGCCTCTTCCGCGATTTCAGGGTCTGTGGCGGCAACCGCAGCAACCTCATCCCTGAACTGCCTCACCTTGCCCCGCTTGAGGATATGGTTGTCTTTTATAAACCCAAACCGGATTTCCGGGGTGTTGTAACCCGTAATAACCGCGCGAACCCCCGGGAGCCTCTCGGCCCGGGTTGTGTCCACATTCAAGATCTTCGCGTGCGCGTGTTCGCTGTATTTGATCTTGCCGTAAAGCATGTTGGGCCTGGTAAGGTCATGAATATAGATGGCCCTCCCCGCCACCTTTTCAGGGGCATCAGGCCTTGGGGCTTCCGTGCCAACAAAACTCAGGTCGGTCATTGCCTACGGGCTCCAAAAAAGTTTTTTATTTCCAATCTTGACAAACTCGTAAAAAGTCAAAAATGACCCCTTTTCGTCATTCCCGCGAACGCGGGAATCCAGGAAAATC
>JABMQV010000053.1 GCA_013203065.1 Desulfobacteraceae bacterium
AGCGGCTGCAGATTGGCTCCAGAGGGAGAGAGCCTCGCAAGATCCACAAGCTCTTTGAGGGTTTCACGTTCTATTGGGGTTCCTTGGTGGAACCTCCTGTGGCTTCTACTTTTTGTTACCAAATCGCGTATCATTTCTTGACCTCCCTTTACGCCATTGTTACCGGCCCGACCCATAGGACCCTTGGGACATGGTTTTCCAGGACGAATTAAATGATCATTCCTGCTTGTATAGATATTTCAGTTCTTCCCTTCCTCTTTCCTCACTCACAAAATAAAACATGACCCCTCCGGCTATGAAGAGAAGTGAAATGGATGTGATGCTGACGCGTGAAGCGATGTTGCTGCTGTATCCAATAGATCTCATGAGAAGACCGACCCCGCCCATAAGAATCGGTCCGAAAACGGCCGCGAATTTGCCGATCATGTTATAGAATCCGAAATACTCGGCCGACTTGTCAACAGGTATTATCTTTGCATAAAAGGAACGGCTCAGGGCCTGGATGCCCCCCTGAACGAATCCAATGACAACAGCAAGAATAAAGAATTCCTCGACCGCCTGCATAAAGGCCCCCCATATGGAAACCAGCAGATAAACCCCTATCGCAATAAATATGCAGCGTCTGGCACCGATCTTACCTCCAAGGTACCCAAAACCCAAGGCGGATGGAAAGCCAACAAATTGTGTAATCAACAAGGCAACGATCAGGTCCTTGGATTCAAACCCGATAGAAATCCCATAATCCACGGCCATGCGGATCACCGTATCTACACCGTCAATATACAGCCAGTAGGCGACAAGGAAAAGAAAAATGGTTTTCAGATGGCGGACCTCTTGAAAGGTATTTCTCAGCTGGGTGAGCCCCGCCCGAACAACACGTATTCCGAGTTTTGCCTGCCCGCTCCTGGGTTCCCTGACAAACAAAAGGAGGGGAAGGGAGAAAACACCCCACCAAATACCCACGCAGAGGAATGAAAACCTGACAGCGCCGGCGGCATCGGCGAATCCAAAGGTCTTGGGGCTCAGGGTCATCCATACGTTCATGGCAAAGAGAACGCCGCCCCCCAAATACCCCAGAGAAAAACCGAGCGCCGAGATAAAATCCATTTTTTTCTCAGTTGCGATTCCCGTGATCAAGGCGTCATAAAAAATATTCCCCCCTGAAAACCCTATATTTGCAAGCACATAGAACATGATCGCCAAGGGCCAGTTGCCCTTTGAGACCATATACAGGGATGAGGTCATCACCACCCCCATATACGCAAAGAACATGAGGAACCTTTTTTTAGATGACCCCTTGTCGGCAATGGCACCCAGTACAGGTGCCGCCAGGGCTACGGCGATGCCTGCAAGGGAATTTGCCAGGCCCAATCTGGCGGTACTCACTGTGGTGTCCGCCCCAATGCTCCAATATTGCTTGAAAAAAACCGGGAAGAATCCGGCCATAACTGTGGTTGCAAAGGCCGAATTGGCCCAGTCATACATGCTCCACCCGAATATGGCCTTTTTGTCAAGCTGCATCGCGCTCCCTACCTGGTTTCAATCGCAACCATTTTTTTGACATGAAATAGACCAACATCAAAACAACCACCATAAACACCAAGACCAGGGGATAACCCACATGTCGCCGTACAATCGGAACATTAGGCCGACGTTCCAGGACCGCCGATTACGTAAAAAAGAAGCGCAAAAAATAGTGCCTGCACAACCAGACCGATCACACAGACCGCCACTGCCCGCAGTGTACTCTGATAGTCAAGGGCCTGCCTTACCGCCACAACCATTGCCACCAACATCCAGATCGTGGTGATCAAAAAAACGCCACCCATCAGCCCCGGAATCATGCCCAACACCCTGATCAACCCGGGAGAGCTTGCAAATCCGATGGTACGCAACAACTCACCATAATCCGCCTTGGTCTGCGGTTCCGGAAGGAGCTTTGTCCCCACAATGTATGTGATATAGGCCCAGACAGCCCATCCGACAAGGGCGGTAACCGTCCCCATCAGCAGACCGATGAACCCCGCCGTTGTGATACCGCCCAAACCCGCTGCAATACTGGAAAGGACCACCACTAAAACGGCCTGACGTAGGGCCCCCCGGTCCTTCTCAACTTCTTCATACAGGCTTGCATCCAGTTTGGCAGCTCGAAAAATCCGATTGCCGAAAGTACTCATTGCATCCCCCCTAGCCCGGACAAGCCGGAATTATGGAATTGAGCCCATAGGCCTGTTCCAATCCCTCAACCCCTGGAACCGGCAACTTCCCGATGACCACATCGATCCTTAGCAAACGTTATTCCTGGCCTTTAAGCCCGATCTCTTCGGCCACCTCCTGCATTCCTTTAATCGTATCTGTAATAAGGTCAGAGAGTTCCATGCCCAACATCCCGGCCCCTTTTTCAATAACAGACCTGTCTACGCCGGCAGCAAACCGCTTGTCCTTCCATTTCTTCTTTACGGATTTTGTTTTTACATCCAGCACGCTCTTGGAGGGGCGAACCAGGGCCGTGGTTACAACCAGGCCCGTAAGCTCATCTATGGCATAGAGGACTTTTTCGAGCTCTGTTTGTGGTTCTATATCCACACAGAGCCCCCACCCGTGGCTTATTGCTGCCCGAATGTACTCCTCAGGCCAGGAATGTTCTTTGAGGATTTCCTCTGTCTTACGGCAGTGTTCTTCGGGGAACTGTTCATAATCAAGGTCATGGATCAGACCAATAATTCCCCATTTTTCTTCGTCCTCTCCCCTCTTTCGGGCAGAATACCGCATGACCCCTTCCACTGCCAATGCGTGTTTGATAAGGCTTTCACTTTTGTTGAATTCCGTAAGAAGCTTATAGGCCTCTTCCCTTGTAGGAACCTCTGAATTCATCACATACCTCCTTTATTTGGTGCTTGACCGAGAACCCTGCCTTTTCCATATACGGATTTACTGAGAAACCTTGTCCCTATTAATGGACATGTTTAACTGCACAAATGATATACAAGACCTTTGAACACCGCATTACCTATTGATACGATCCCTTTATAACAAAAAAGTGCCCATACGATTCCAAAAAACAAAAGGAGATAGAAAAGAGGATCAAGCGGCTCGAAAAAGAGCTCAAACTGGATTGAGAAATCAAAAAGCCTTTGAACTGTCCACCATTAAGGTCACGGGTCCGTCGTTGACCAGATGGACGGCCATCATTTCCTGGAAACGGCCGCTTGAAACGGGAATCCCCTCGTCACTCAGGAGCGCAATAAAACGCTCGTAGAGTTCCTTTGCCTGCTCCGGCCGGGCCGCATGGGCAAACGAGGGTCTACGTCCTTTTCGACAATCCCCCCAGAGGGTAAATTGAGACACCACTAGAGCGGCTCCCCCTGTTTCCTTTAATGAGAGATTCATAAAACCCTTTTCATCCGGAAAGATCCTCAGGTGAGCTATCTTTTTGGCCATGTATTCGCAGTCCTTCACCGAATCATTCTCCCCAACACCCAGCAAGATCAAAAGACCCTTCTCGATAGATCCGACGGTCGTTCCCTTGACTTCAACCTGAGACTCTCTTACCCTCTGAATAACAGCTCTCATAATCCATACTTTCCCAATATTGCAACCAGCCCTCCAATAAGCGCTGATGGGGGCCAAGAACACGCCCATGAACCCTTCCTTGATCCTCATAAACCCTTGGATTTACGATTTTGCGGCCTATGACCTTTGGTCCAAGCCGCTGGGGCTGCTTTATATGGCTGCCTTCCTAAGAAACTGCGGGTTCCAAATACATCTTATTGACTGCCTGGACGCACATCATCCTCTGATGCCAGGTGATTCCTCCATAAAGGCACCCAAAAGACGTCTCTACGGCACCGGCAAGTACTGGCGGAAAACAATCCCTAAACCATCGCTCTTCAAGGACATTTCCAGGCCTTACGGCATCTACGGTATTTCGCGCAGGATATTTGAAGAAGAATTGAGATCCATCCAAAACCCCGCCGCCATACTTGTGACCTCCCTTATGACCTATTGGTACCCCGGGGCCATGGAGGCCATCGCCCTGGCCAAGAAAACCCACCCCGGGGTTCCGGTCATACTCGGGGGAATATATGCCAGGCTGTGTAACGATCACGCCACAAGAAATTCAGGAGCAGACAGTATTGTCCCTCTCGCAGACCCTGTCTCCCTTCTGAAGGTCCTTGAGGACCACTGCGTCGACGCACCGGAACCATTGCTCGACCCAGGTTCCCTTCCACGCCCCGCCTTTGATCTCTTGAGGAAGATCGAATATGTCTGTCTCTTGACCTCTACCGGGTGTCCCTTCCGCTGCCAGTACTGTGCCAGCCATTTTCTGAACCCTGAAATGAGTCGCAGGGATCCTGCTGAGGTCTTAGCCGAAATCCTACATTGGCGGCGTAATTTTGGGGTCCGGGACTTTGCATTTTACGACGATGCGCTCTTGATCTCATCGGATACCCATCTGGCGATTTTGCTGGCAGAGATCAAAAGGCTAAAACTCGACGTTAGATTTCACACGCCCAATGCACTTCACGTGAAAGAAGTTACTGCCGACATGGCAACCCTCATGCGCCAGAGCGGGTTTCGCACCATACGCCTCGGGTTGGAGACATCGGACTTTTCCCTCCACCGTAAATTTGGCAATAAGGTTGCTGAAGGTGATTTCGAACAAGCTGTCAGCAACCTCCTGAAGGCCGGTTTCACAAGAAATGAGATAGGGGGCTATGTCCTGCTTGGGTTACCCGGACAATCAATGGACTCCGTGATGGCCACGATCGATTATGTGGATGGTGTAGGCGCCACCCCCTATCTCTCCGAATACTCTCCCATACCCCACACGCCACTATGGGAGGAGGCAGTGGTTTATTCCAGATACGACCTCTCGGAACCCCTTTTTCACAACAATATTCTTTTGCCCTGCTGGAGCGAGGATCAGTCGGCTGAACTTCCTCGGTTAAAGAAACGGGTGAGGGAGATTCGAGGCAACTACAGATAGCCCAGCCATTTCAAAAGGAATCCGAACTTGATGCTCACCCTGCAACGAGGATTTCAAAAATCTGCCTGCACTATGCCCGGTTGATCACACTGGCGGCATATCCCGCACCAAACCCGTTATCAATGTTCACCACAGTCACACCGGAGGCGCAGGAATTGAGCATCCCCAACAGGGCGGCGATCCCATCGAAACTCGCACCATACCCGACACTGGTTGGGACCGCCACAACGGGTTTGTCAACCAGCCCCCCGACCACACTCGGGAGGGCCCCTTCCATTCCTGCCACCACCACGATCACTGAGGCGGTCATGAGTCTTTCCTGGTGGGCCAGGAGTCTATGAAGACCAGAGACCCCCACATCATACACGGTATCCACATCGTTTCCCATAAACCTGGCGGTAATGGCGGCTTCCTCTGCAACAGGGATATCAGATGTCCCCGCGCTGATGACCAAGATCTTCCCTCTACCGGAGATATCAACCTTGCCCCTTATCAGGGTCAGCACCCTGGCCCTCTCATGGTAGGTGCTGTCCTGGAACCTGTTTCGGATCACTTCAGCCTTCTCCAGAGAAAGACGAGTGACAAGTATATTATCTCCCTGTCCGAGCATTTGTTCCATAATACCCGCGATCTCGTTCACCTCTTTCCCCTCACCGAATATAACCTCTGAGATTCCCCTTCTCAGGTTTCTATGATGGTCGATGCAGGCAAAACCGAGATCTTCAAAAGGTAAATTCTTCAGTTTTTCGAAGCAGCCATCTACGGTTATCTCTCCCTTGCTCAAACAAATAAGTAGCTCTCTTAGAGAATCTTTATCCAATCTCTTCTCACCTCATTTCCTGTTTATTACGACTTTGGGGAACTGGTGAACATCCTGTGATTAACGTGACTCATTTTCTTGGCCGATGGCAATAAGCTGAGGGAAGGAAGTGGTTCTGTTTGTAAGGACTGCAATGCCCGGAGAGAAACGGGCTACCCGGGGGTAGGTGTGATCTGATGTTCCCATCTCTCATGGATCCCTCGCTGTAATTCCCGAACATTCCCATCGGACAGTCCCTCAAACCTTCCCTGAAGCTGGAGGTAGTCCGTTACGGGTCTGAGCTTTGGAGGCTGATACGTGATTCGCGTGGAGCCATGGTCCACCTCATAAAGCGTCCAAAGCCCGGTTTCTACGGCCAACCGCGCCACCTCAATGGTCTTGCTTTCCGGAAACCGCCAGCCCGTGGGGCATGGCGCGTGAATGTGAAAGTATTTAAAGCCCGGCCCCATGTCCCTTGCCTTTTCGATCTTGCTGATAAAATCCTCGGGGTATCCAACAGAGACGGTGGCCACGTAAGGGATATCGTGAGCGGCCATAATCCTTGGTAAATCCTTTTTCTTTTCCACCTTACCCTTGAGCGTTGAAGTGGTCCAGCTAAATTGGGGTGTCAAACCGCTGCGCTGAATTCCCGTGTTCATGTACGCCTCGTTGTCGAAGCAGAAATAAATTCCGTCGTCATCTCTTTCCGCCGCGCCGGAAAGAGATGCCATGCCGATATCCCCGGACGACCCATCCCCCGAGATCGCAAAGACATTTATCTTTCGACCTTCCCGTATGCGGCCCTTTCTCTTCAAGACCTTTATGGCAGCGCTTATGCCGGAAACCGCTGCCGGGGCAGGGGCCATGGCGATATAAATGGATGGAATTTCAACCGACGAAGGATAGACACCCGTTGGAAGGGCCAAACAGGTAGCCCCCATGCTGAGAATAGAATCTTTTCCAAGGGCCTTTGTAATCCACCTGAAGATCATTCCTCCGGGACAGCCCGGACACAGGGCATGCCCTGAACGGAATATCTCACTCCTGGATAGTGTGTCTGCCAGATTTCTCATGAAAGCCCCCTAACTTGGTACCAGCGAATTGGATTGGTCATAACCTCCGCATCCCGTTCCTCGAACAGGCTCAAGGCAATGTCTTTGATTTCCTCGAAGGTCACATCTCTTCCACCAAGTCCCATGATATAGTTGGTCAAAAGAGGGGAGTCGTGCCTCTTTCCCAGGCAATGGGCAAGCTCAAGGTAGACGACCCCGCCGGCTCCAATGGAAACATCCCTCTCCAGCACTGCCACGGCCTTTAGGTTTGATAGGGATTCCCTGAGCGCCTCATCAGGAAAAGGCCGGAAGGCCCTCAATTTGACCAGCCCAATGGGCATATCTTCCTCCTCTCTCAGCTGGCTGACCACAGCCCTTGCTGTCGGGGCCATGCTGCCCAGGGTCAAAAGGGCAACCTCTGCATCCTCCATCATCTCAGTTGAGATAAGGCCGCCATATCTTCTCCCGAAGGTTTCGCCAAAGGCCTCATCCACTTCCTGGATCACTCCTTTTGCTTCCTCCATGGCCACCTGTTGCTGATATTTGTATTCGGTGTAATAGGAATCATCCAGGACCAACTGGTGAACGGACATGGGTCTGTCCGGGTCCAGGATGACGTGTTCCGGCCGGTATGGCGGCAGAAAACGGTCCACTTTTTCCTGGTCAAGGATTTCTACGGGCTCCATACAGTGGGAGATGATCATCCCTTCAAAGCAGATTCCCACGGGCAAAAGGACCCTCTCGTCTTCTCCCACGCGGTAGGCCTGAATAATCATATCATGGGCTTCCTGGGCCGACTCCGTGTAAATCTGGATCCACCCCGTATCCCTTTGATCCAGCGAATCGCTGAGATCAGGGCAGATGGTGGTGGGTGCGCCGATGGTTCTGTTAACCATGGCCATAACCACAGGGAGGCGAAGCCCCGAGGCCACAAAAAGGTTCTCATGCATATAGACCAGCCCTTGGGACGAACTGGCCGTAAAGGTCCTTGCCCCTGTTGCCTGAGCCGCAATGGCAACTGCCATGGCCGAGTGCTCAGATTCTACGGGCACGAACTCCGCATCCAATTCCCCGCTTTCAATGAACGCGGCCATCTTTTCCATAATGTGGGTCTGAGGGGTAATTGGATAGACCGGTACCACTTCCACCCGGGCCAACCTGGCCCCATGGGCTGCCGCGTAGTTTCCGGTCAACATCTTTCGCTTTTCCACGACTATCCTTCTCCTTCCGCTTCAACCACGATGGCCCCGGCGGGGCATTCATTTTGGCATATCCCGCAGCCCTTGCAATAATCATAATCAATGGCATAACGGCCTGTGCTAGAATCGAGTTGAACCGCGCCATCCGGGCAGAAAAGATAACAGTTTCCGCACATTCTGCAGACACCGCAGCTCAGGCAGCGCTTTGCCTCTTCAGTGATTTCCTCCGGATCCATCCCGATGTTGATCTCTTTGAAGTTGCCGGCGCGATCGACAGGAGACAATTTGCGGGGTTGGTGAGGTGGAAGAGAGCTACAATAGGCAAGGCTCAGGTCCTCCAGCGTGGCGGCCTTTCGACACCTGGGCGCTGTGTTCCCGTCGAGGTCCAGGTGCTCACGCATGGTTCGGGCTAAAGCCCCCTTTTTAACGATCTCCCCCAGGTCATCTCCCCTCAAGAAATGGTCCATGGCGATCGCCGCACGCTTGCCCGAACCGATGGCCTCGGAAACGCTCCTCGGCTGATCGATACTATCTCCTCCAGCAAAGATTTCCGCAACAGTGGTCTGCAGGGTCACCGGATCAACCTGGATTGTCTCTCCTGGATCGACTCGTATGCCGCTTCCTTCCAGGAAAGAGAGGTCCGTGGCCTGACCGATGGCCATGATCACGGCCTCTGCCTTGAGGGTCTTGGTGACGGCCTCGTCGTAGACCGGCGCGAACCGGCCTTCCTTATCAAAGACCGAGATACAGCGCTTGAGTTCTATGCCCACGACATTTCCATCCTCGCCCAGAATCTGTTTGGGCCCCCAGCCGTTGTGGAAGGACATCCCTTCTTCAAGGGCATCGTCTTGCTCCCATGAATGGGCAGGCATCTCCGCTCTTGATTCCAGGCTGGCAATCCGGACCGAACCGGCCCCAAGACGAAGGGCGGTCAGGGCCACATCGATGGCCACATTCCCGCCTCCGATAACCACCACATCCCCGTTCAGGGCGGTGGATTTGCCGGCGTTGACCTCCCTCAGAAACTCAAGTCCCCAGTATACGCCATCCAATGTCACACTTTCCATAGGGAGTTTTCGGCTGAAGGGAGCGCCAACCGAAATAAAAATGGCCTGGTAGCCGTCTTCTTGAAGGCGGCCGAGGGTGAGATCCTTTCCGATGGGGCTGTTGGTCCGGATCTCGACGCCTGCCTCGCGAATATTCTCTAGGTCTCTGACAAGCACCTCCTTTGGAAGTCTGTATCTCGGAATCACCTGGCTCAGCATCCCTCCGGGGTCGGCCTGGGCCTCGAATACCGTAACGTCATATCCCATCAGGGCCAGAAAATAGGCACAGCTCAATCCGGCCGGTCCCGACCCCACAACCGCCGTCTTCTTGCCCTGCTTTTTCCCGAGCCGGAGGGGTTTGGACTTCTTGTGGAAAAAATGGTCTGCCAGGTACCGTTCCATAGCCTGAATCGATAGGGCTCCCTCCATATCCTTTCGGTTGCACGATTCCTGGCATGGATGGTAACAAACCCTCCCGCAGACCCCGGGGAATGGATTCTCGAGTCTCAGTGCCCACCAGGCTTGATCCAGTTCCTTATCCGTAACCCCCGCGTTGAATCTATCAATCCAGTTCCCTAAGGGACAGCCCTCCTGACAGGGCGGAATCCTCTCCTGGAATGCCGGCCTCATGTATCGCCATAACCCGGTCTTTCTCTTTTCGGGGGGGATCCCGATGGCAGTTGCGCCTATGGGTAAGTCACTATAGGTGTGCAGTTTTAGAGGATCTGGGCCTAGGGCCTTTGACTGGGTCATCATAAACCTCGCATATTTTTGTAGCCCATCTGAGCTGCTTTCCAATTCAATTCTATCTTTTCCACGGGAAAAAAATCAGGCAAAACTTCATAAATCGATTGTATGGAGATATCCTTGACGGCGGCGCAATAGGCCCCCAGAACGATCACATTGGTGATGGGGATGGTGGTCTTCCCGTAAACCTGGTGGGCAATCTTCGTGGCATCGACCGTAAAGAGACTGCCTGCCTTTTCTAAAATGGATGAAGGAAGCCCCTCCCCATGGTCAGGGTAATTGATAATGGCTGTCCCGTCGGGTTTTATATCACCCAAGGGGTCCAGCATTTTAAAGAGATTGAAATCCATGACCACCACCACATCGGGCGCATAGACCTTTGTGCGGATGACAATGGGTTCATCGTCCACCCTGACGTAGGCCACCACGGGAGCACCCCGCCTTTCTCCCCCAAACTTCGGAAAGGTTTGGGGCCAATACCCCTCTTCAAAGGCTGCCGTGGCCAGTATCTGGGCAGCGGTTACGGCCCCCTGGCCGCCCCGGCCATAAATGTTTATTTCCTTCATGTGGTTGCCCCCTCGTATGGTAACGGTATTTCCTGAGCGACAGAGATATCTCAAGCCAACCCCACCCGACTTGTAACGCCGGGTTGGAGGCTACGATGATCGCAGCGCTCTTCCCCTCGATGGCAGTCGGGGTATGGTAAAAAGCGAGCCAGGAACAATGGAATTCCGCAACTCGCTTTCTGTTGGGTGAAGTATAGGAACATGGGGGATTGGGTGTCAAGGAGAAACCCACCACCAATGAGCGGGTGGGGAAATCCTCCAAGTCTCTTCCGCGTGATTACGCCAAAAGATTTTTCTTCAATACTAGTGGTTTCATGGAAAATCAGGAAGTCACCCGCCCCCCAGTGCTGTCCTTCAGACGAGATGGGAGGCTTTGACAATCTCTTTATGCCCAAAGGGTCACGATTCTGGCGCGATTGGATCATAATGCCCTGTTGCCAGACGGTAAGCTGGATTGTGGGCCGGGATGGAACTGGGGCACGCTTTTTCCCCGCGTCTATTTTGGCTTTTTGTGCTATATTTCAGGGGTCCACTCGATTCCCTTTTCACCCTGTTGTATTTGACGGGAATGTTGCTATGAAACGGCAACCGTCGAAGCAAATAACAGAAGCTTTCCCATAGCATTCACAATGACTGGAAACCAATGTCAAAGGAAATGGATATGACCGAAATGACTTCGTGCGACTCATTGACCAATGAGCGCTACAGGGACTTCATTGAAAGTATCAGCGATGGTGTCTACGAAACCGATACCTACGGATATTTTACATACTTTAACAATGCCCTTTGCAAAATCTTCGGATATCCAAGAGAAGAGATCCAGGGAAAGAATTTTACCAATTTTATGGACAAAAAACACGCCAGAGACGCCTACGATGTGTTTACCAAAATCTGGGTGACTCACGAGGGGTTTTCCGACGTAATATGGGGGATTGTCGACAAGGAAGGACAAACCAGGATTATTGAATTATCGGCGCATCTTGTGAGGGATAAAAAAGACAAGAAGATCGGCTTTCGGGGAATTGCACGAGATGTAACAGAAAAAATCAAGGCACAGGAGGCCCTGCGGAAATCGCAGGCAGATTATCAACGTCAGTACGAGGCAAGCCGCAGGGCTGAAAAACGGGCCAAGAATCTGCTCGATTTTGTGCCCTATCCTATGGTCGTATTCAAACTGGACGGCGGAGTAAACTATGTGAATCCCGCATTTACGGAGATCTTCGGTTGGACCCTTAAAGAACTGGAAGGCAAGCACATTCCTTATGTTCCGCCTGATCTCAGAGAGGAAACAAGGGAAGGTATCAAAACGCTTTTCAAGAAGAAATTTATACGTCGATTGGAGTCAAGAAGATTGACCAAAGACGGCCGTGTACTTGATGTGGCCATGAGAGTTGCGCTCTTTTATGGAGACGATGGTGAGGAGGCCGGGGAATTGGTCATCCTCCGGGACATCACCCAGGAGAAAAGGATGGCCCGCGACAAGGAGGCCCTTCTTCGGATCAGCACGGCCCTGCCCGCCTATCCTGAGTTGGAGGAATTGCTGGATTACATCAGTAATGAGATTAGAGTACTTATAAACGCTGAGGTCGCGCTCGTCATATTGTTAGACGAAGAGAGAAACGAATTTTCCTACGTGGGTGCCGCCCACGACGATACGGCCACCCAAAAAAAGATAAAAAAATTTCGCTTCCCTGCCAATAAAAGCGTGGCAGGCAAAGTTGTCAGGACCGGAGAACCGATTATTGTTTCTGATGCATCCAAGGATCCTGATTTTTATCCCGGAGTCGATAAGAAAATAGGCTTCGATACAAAAAACATGCTGGAGGTGCCCTTGAGGAGCAGTGATCGGATCATCGGCGTTCTTTGTGCCCGCAACAAAAGAGAGGAGAGCTTTGATCAAACAGATGTTGAGCTCTTGACCATGATCGCCGGTACGGTTTCCCTTTTCATTGAAAACGCCAAGGTTTCAGATGAACTGAGGGCGGCATACAGGGAGGTCACAAGCTTGAACAGAGCAAAAGATAAGGTCATAAACCATCTGTCCCATGAACTGAAAACGCCCCTTTCTGTTCTTATGGGTTCATTAAGTATCCTGACAAAGAAAATGACCGGCATTCCCGAAGAGACTTGGCGGCCGGCCATTGAAAGGGCGCAAAGAAATTTGAATCGTCTCCTGGAGATCCAGTACCAGGCCGAAGACATCATGCAGCATAGACAGTACAGGGCCCATGGATTCCTCTCCGTGTTGCTTGATCAGTGTAGCGATGAACTGGAGACGCTGATTGCCCAGGAGGTGGGGGATGGTCCTATTACCAGCCGCATCACAAAACGGATTGAAGAAATATTCGGTCCGAAGGAGAGCGTTGCATCGAAGATCGATCTGGCCAATTATGTGAGGGAAAGGCTTGCGGACCTGGAGACCAGGTCCGCACATCGAGAGGTAGAGATCATTACGCACATTAGCGAAGCCCCGTCCATATGCATTCCCTCAGACGTGCTGCAGAAGGTCGTCGATGGCCTCATCAAAAACGCCGTAGAAAACACCCCTGATGAAGGAAA
>JABMQV010000054.1 GCA_013203065.1 Desulfobacteraceae bacterium
CCGGAAAGGGAAAGCCTTTTTGATCCGCACCCCATTTCCAGCTGGCCAGACCATACAAAACCATCTCAAAGCCCAAGGTTATGAGGATCAGGCTCAGGATATTGGGGTCTTTCGCTCTCCTCAGGAATACGAACTCCAAAAACATCCCGAGAAGGGCGGCAAAAATGAGGGCCCCCAGGGATGAGACCACAAAGGAACAACCATGGGTCACCAGCAAAGAATGGGCCACAAATGTAGAGATCATGGCCATCTCCCCCTGACCGAAGTTGGGTACCTCGGAGGTCTTGTAAATGATGACCATGGCAAGTGCAATGAGGGCATAGAGGCTTCCGAAAGATATGCCGCTTACAATCAATTGAAAAAACATATAGCTACCCCTATTTTGCGCAGGTTTTCAGTAGGTTTAGAGAGCGCCGGAGAGAAACAGCTGAACCCCACGGTACCCGAACCATGCAACCTCAAACTCGTAAATATCAATTTCTCAAAACGGCCAGGTCTTCCAGTAGATCTTGGTCCTTATCCAGAAACCGTAAAGGCCCAATGGCTCAAACACCACGAGCAGGATAATAATTAGGCCGAAAATTACACTTGATATATTGGGAAGTCCGGTAACATTCATCCATCTTTCCGAGAATGATATCAACATCTCCCCCAGGTAGGGAAGTTCCTGGACCTTATCCAGCGTCAACATAAGCCATGTCATGACGACCCCGCCCATGATGGAACCAAAGATGGAACCCAGTCCGCCGACAATCACAAACGCCAAGAAATATATGGAAAGGATGAAGTTAAAAGAACTCGGGTTTATAAAACCCAGCAAGAACGCCATAAGCCCGCCGGCAATACCCGTATAAAAGGCGCTGACTGCAAAGGCCAGGGTCTTGTAAAGCGTTAGGTTTACGCCCATGGTCTCGGCTGCAATATCGCTATCCCGGATTGCGATAAAGGCCCGTCCAACCCTTGTTTTCATCAGGTTCCGGGCCCCCATCACCATCAAAAGTGTGATGGGAATAATAAAGAAATAGAGCTGCTGGTCCGTGTCCACCAGATAAGGTCCAAAGGTTAGTTCGGGGGCCTCAAGCCCCATCCTCCCACCAAAGATCTGCCATCGCCCGATGACCTGTGTAATGCCCATGCCAAATCCCAGCGTGGCAATAGCAAGGTAAGGCCCCTCCAGCCTGAGGGCCGGCAGACCCAGTATAAAGCCAAAAAATGCGGCAATGAGGGCCCCAAGGATCAGAGCCAACAGAAATGGAAAGTGCAGGTTGGTCATGAAAAGGACGGTAGAATAGGCGCCTATGGCAAAAAAACCGGCATGGCCCAGTGATATTTGTCCCGTATATCCAACAAGTATATTCAGCCCCACGGTGACAATGACATTAATGGCCATGAAATTGACCATATATATATAGTAGTTGGGGACCAGGAAGGGCAAGACGGCCAGTGAGGCCAATAGCACAAGGAACCAGATCCATAGGACCTTACTGTCCAGGAGTTGAATGTCTTCGTAGTAATCCCTCTTCATGTCCATGGTCTGTTTTCTCTCTTCACCATCACTTCCCACCGAACTTATCGGCCAGTTTCTTATAGTATATCTGCGTCTCCTCCAGAAGCGGAGAGTTCTTTCCCATAAGATTCAATTGCATAATCTTATAGTTAATCTTCTTTATTTGACGGTACTTCTCCTTTTCGTCCGGGATGCCCTCCAGCATATCTTCCATTTGCCGGATCTCCTTTTTTAGTTGCAGCTCAGGGGGAAGACAGTCCGCATTCTTCAAGACCTTAAAGGCCAATCGAAGATCCTCGGGGATATTGCTGTCGTCTTCAAATGCGATGGGCTTGCCGCGGCCTGGAAGATCATCAAACTCCCCTTTGTCCATGGCCTCTTTGATCTTCTTTTCTACAATTTTCTGGAAACCGAATATCATTAGTACCCTCAACGAGATGACTTCCCTCATATATGATCACATCGATTATTTCAAGTCCGCTGAACAAAAAATATCCCGCTTGACATCAACGGGTCTATCCTATATTCCCACATAAAAATCAAAGAGACAATGAAGCACTTTAGGACCACACCGACTCTCAGCCCACGGCAAAGGAACGGACTCCATGATTGATGAAGTGGACAAGAAGGTTATTGCGCTGATCCAAGGAGATCTGCCCCTTGTTCCGAGACCTTATGCAGAGATGGCAGAGATGGTTGGCATGAGAGAAGAGAAACTATTAGACCGGATCAAAGACCTCAAAAAACGCGGAATCCTCAGGCGCTTTGGGGCGACTTTGCGGCATCAAGAAGCAGGGTTCAGTTCAAATGCCATGGTTGCCTGGGCCGTCCCGGACGACCGGGTGGAGGGAATTGGCGAAACCCTGTCGCGGTATAGGGAGGTTACCCATTGTTACCAGAGGAAACCGCAGGAAGACTGGCAATATAACGTATATACCATGATACACGGAAACAATCACGAGCAGTGTTATGAGATTGCGGAACGTATGTCCCTCTCGACGGGGATCAATGAATATGTTTTACTCTTTAGCGAAAAGGAGTTTAAAAAGACCAGTATGGAATACTTCTAGCCCTTACTGGCTGCGGCGTTCAACAGATGCAAGGGCTTCGCCCCAATTGGCCTCCGGCCAGGAGGGAATATTGGAGTACTGGAATGATGGAATAATGGGTTTTGTGGAAACGGGATAACGGTTTGCTGACAAGAATACTTTGACATGCAAGACATAACTGTGTAATCGTAAAATGTTTTTTTCTTTCAAAATCAACATTCCACTATTCCAACATTCCACTATGCCAGTTGCGAAGCATGGGCAGAGACCTCGGCAAAATGCCTTTAATCTAGATATGTTGTAGGATTTTCGAGACGTCCAATTAAAGACACTGATATGGGAGACAGAAGATGAAAGAGACATCTGACCATCTATTTGAAAGGGCAAGCCGTTATATCCCGGGCGGAGTGAACAGCCCCGTAAGGGCGGGAAAAGCCGTTGGCATTGATCCGCTATTCATTGCCAGGGCGGATGGGGCATTGCTTTGGGATGCGGATGGCAATGAATATATAGACTATGTCTGTTCATGGGGGCCTATGATCCTGGGGCACTCCCATCCAGAGGTAGTTCAGGCCCTGGAGGAAAGCATAAGGCTCGGCACAAGCTATGGCGCTCCAACGGAACGTGAAGTGGAGATGGCAGAGACAATTGTTGAAATGGTCCCATCCATCGAGATGGTCCGGATGGTTAATTCGGGGACAGAGGCCACCATGAGCGCCATACGTCTTGCCCGGGGATATACAGGAAGGGAAAAGATCATTAAATTTGACGGTTGTTACCATGGCCATGCGGATAGCCTGCTGGTGACGGCCGGTTCAGGGGTTGCTACACTGGGTATCCCGGGGAGCCCCGGAGTGCCAAAAAACCTGGCCAGTCAAACGATCTCGCTTCCTTTCAACCACCTGGAATCACTCGACCAGGCGTTTCAAAGGTTTGGCCCGGAAATCGCCGCCGTTATTGTTGAACCGATCCCCGGGAATATGGGGGTGATTGTTCCGCAGCAGCAATTCCTGGATGGCCTTTCTCGGACTACCCGGGAGCACGGCTCCCTCCTCATATTTGACGAAGTGATCAGCGGCTTTCGGGTAGCCCCGGGGGGGGCACAAGAACTCTTCGGGATTACGCCTGATCTCACGTGCCTCGGGAAGATCATCGGGGGCGGTTTGCCGGTCGGGGCATACGGCGGGAAAAAAGATATCATGTCAAAGATGGCCCCTCAAGGCGATATATACCAGGCGGGGACCCTCTCGGGGAACCCGCTGGCCATGGCCGCCGGTCTGGCCACCCTGAGAGTGTTGAGAAAGGGGGACGTTTACAAGGAGCTTGAAGAGAGAAGCAACAGTCTCTTTTCGGGTCTTGGGGGGGCGGCTAGGGCCGCGGGCATCCCTTCCGTAATAAACCGTGTCGGTTCGATGGGCACGATCTTCTTCACCGCCGACCCTGTGACCGACTTTGAGACCGCCAAGGCCAGTGATCAGGACTTATTCAAGGGATATTACAGAAGGATGCTCGAACAGGGAATATACCTGGCCCCCTCCCCTTTTGAAGCCAGCTTTGTCTCAACGGCCCACAGCCAAGACATCATCCAAAAGACGATCGCGTGTGCTGAAAAGGCGTTTCGGGATCTTTGATCACCCTGAACCGCCTAAACCAATTACCGGTAATGTACATTGGCCTCCACAGGACCGGTCGTATTTATGACATCCTTTGCCTTGTCAACATCTTCCTTTGTGCCGTGGACAATGACAAGAAACTTATCTGCCTTTACGGCCGTCTCGTATTTGATGACACTATCTTTGGGAATCCCGACGCTGTAAAGCCCGGCACCGAGGGCGCTTAGACCAGCTACGACCACTGCAGTCTCTATGGCCCCCAGAATCCAGCCCCCGACCGGGCCAAGCGCCACAATATGTCCAACACCCGGTACAAAAAACATAGCCGAGCCAAATAAGAGCCCCCACAGGCCGCCCCAGAAGGCTCCCCATTTGCCCCAGAACTTCATTCGGTCACCAGCGTTATAGTAACCTACCACCTTTTCTTCCGCATGATAGTCCTTCCCCAGAATGGAGAGTTTTTTCATGTCGATTCCTGCCTTTTCCACCTCCCTGATGGCCGCCTCGGCCTCGGTGTGGGTGTTATAGACAGCTACTACTGCATTCTCTTTGGCCATTTTTTTCCTCCTCTGTTAAAGGTTTTTGTGCTGAAATACCTTATATTTTCAAATCTTTGAAACGAATAGAGGTCCCTTTTCCTTGGTTCCCCGGACAGATCCCTGATCGTACCTTACTTTCCTATTACATGATTGGCAATCACCCGTCTCTGAATTTCCGAGGTCCCTTCATAGATGGTAAAGACCCTTGCATCCCTATAATATCTCTCCAATGAAAACTCCCGGATGTAGCCATAACCCCCGTGAATCTGAAGCGCCTGATAGGCCACCTTATTGGCCATCTCGGAGGCAAAGACTTTTGCCATTGAAGCTGCAGCCGAAAAATCCTCCCCCCGGTCCCTCATGGCGGCCGCGTTAAATGTAAGCAGCCTGGCCGCCTCGAGCTGGGTTGCCATATCCGCTATCATCCACCGGATCCCCTGAAACTTGGCGATCGGTTTGTTGAACTGGATGCGCTCCTTGGAATAACTGACGGCCGCATCAAGGCATGCCTGTGCGAGCCCCACGGATTGAGAGGCGATTCCGATACGCCCCCCATCCAGGGAGGCCATGGCAATCACAAAGCCATCCCCTTCCTGCCCGAGGAGGTTCTGGACCGGCACCCGGCACTCATCAAAGATCAACTCTACCGTATCAGAGGCACGAAGCCCCATTTTTTCTTCTTCCTTTCCCACATAAAACCCGGGGGTACCCTTCTCCACCACAAAGGCGCTGATACCGCGATGTTTCTTGTCCCTGTCCGTATAAGCGGTCACCACCGTCAGGTCCGAGTTCTTTCCCGTGGTGATGAACATCTTGGTGCCGTTAATAACGTAATCGTCTCCTTCCCTAACGGCTTTCGCTTTCTGGCTGGCCGGATCAGATCCGGCGCCCGCCTCTGTAAGGGCAAAAGATCCAATCTTGGTTCCCGCTGCCAGAGGCTTCAGATGGGTCTCTTTGAGATATTCTGATCCGTATAGATAAATGGGACCGCAGGCCACTGAATTATGCACTGACATGACGACTGCAGTAGAGGCACAGGCATAGGCAACCTCCTGTAAGGCCACGGAATAGCTGACCGTATCGACGCCTGCACCATTGTATTCGGGAGGCACACTCATCCCCATCAGGCCCAGTTCGCCCATCTTCTTGAGGATTTCGGCGGGGAACTCCCCGCTCCTGTCCCTTTCCGAAGCCGTGGGAAGGATCTCCTCCCTGGCAAAGTCCCTGACCATCGCCTGAATCATTCGCTGTTCTTCAGAAAGCTGATAGGCCATAATCACACCCGGATAAACCGAATAAGCTAAGAGTGAGGTAAAGGTTGTTATCTGATTCTGAAATTTTCAGCTCGTTTTGCGCAGGCTATTGTGGTCAAATGCCTAAGGGGTATACAGCACCACCAGAAGTTCGGCCTGTTCCGAGCTGATATTTCGGAGTCTATGGACGATGGAGGAGTTAAAGTGCAGACACTCACCGGGGCCAAGGATATTCTTGTTTTCTCCCACCAGCACCTCAACCTTCCCCTTCAGAACATATTGGAATTCCTCACCCTGGTGTTGATAATTGATGGCTTTGTGTTCTGATTTGGGATCGATAAGGATCTTAAAGGCCTTGAGATGTTTGTGTCTCGCCTCCGGGGTAAGGGTTTCGTAGCTATAGGCGTCGGTTCTCTTTTGATAATCTTCAGCCGACTTCTTGCCCGCCCTTTTTTTCTCTTCCCTCAGGAGGATGCTCGAATCAACCTCAAGCGCCCTTGATAGCTGGAGAATAACAGATACCGGGGGCATCACCTCCCCCTTTTCCACCTGGGAGATATATTTTGACGCCAACCCTGTCTCATTGGCCAGGTGCTTGAGAGTAAGGCCCTTTTCTTTCCTCAACTTCATGAGCCTTTTCCCGATAGGCTGTGGTTTGTTGCGACGCGGCATTTGTCTCACCTCCCCTTATTTCCGAGATTAATTATCTGCAACAGACGGTCCCCCAAGGGTAGGACTTCGCTTTAAGAATATGAACAAAAAGTTTAATAAATAACTTTAAATAGCTAAAATGACCTCCAAAAAAATAATGATCATTCTTGGTTGTCTTTGGAGTTCTTGTATGCCCTCACCATACGAAAGACAAACCCGAGCAAAAGGGTGGCACTGATAAGGATCATCAAATTTGAGGCAAAAAAGGTCATGACAAAATACCCGGGGTCTTCCAGTTGATAGGCTGCCTTCAAGACGTGGATCCCGAAAATAAGAAAGAAGCAGCCCGCCAATGAAAGAATGACCTGCCGTATCCACCAAAAAATGGTTTCCATGAAAATTTCGATTCTCCCGCCTTTTTGCCATTTTGAGGTGGCGGATTCTGTTTCAAAAAGTACAGATTTTGAGAAAGTTAGCCGGTATGAGGCCCCAATCTAGGAAGGACCAGGGCATCACAGGCCGAATAGGGATCTGTCTTGCCCTCCACGATGGCCTGCACCGCCCCATCGAACTCACCCGTTTCAGTAAGCTTGCTGAGCACCTCTTGTATGAGCCGGTTCTTTACCATCTCCCCCAGTTCCTCCCGTACCTTGTCTTTGCTTTTCCTCAATGCCAACCCTTCGGTTGTCTCGATGAGGTACTTCTTGTGCTTCTCGATCTCTTCCAGAAACTCCGCAACCCCTCTGTCAATAATTGACTCAGTCTTCAGAATGGGCGGCTTCCATTTACCCCCTTCATATTTCCTTTGATCCATCTCAATCATCAACCGAAGATCACTCAGGGTCCTATCCGTCCCTTCCCGATCTGCCTTGTTGATTAGAAAAATATCACCGGTTTCAAGAATACCGGCTTTTATGGCCTGAATGTCATCTCCCATTCCCGGAATCACCACAATGACGGTTGTGTGGGCCGTCTTGACCACATCCACCTCATCCTGGCCAACCCCGACTGTCTCAACGATAATGTAGTCCTTTCCCATTGCATCCAGGACATCGATGGCACTGCGGGTGGACTGTGTCAGTCCTCCGAAATGACCACGTGTGGCCAACGAACGGATAAACACGCCCGAATCCATGCTATGCCGCTGCATCCTCACCCGATCCCCCAGGATCGCCCCTCCACTGAAGGGGCTTGTGGGGTCAACGGCGAGGACACCCACGGTCTTATCTCTTTTTCTTATATGACTGAGCATCTGGTCCACCAATGTACTTTTCCCCACACCCGGCGCACCGGTGATACCAATCACGTAGGCGTTCCCCGTGTATGGGTAAAGGCCCTTGAGGGTCTCCCTTACCTCGGGGATCCCATCATCTATATCCCGAATCAGTCGCGCCACAGATCTCACATCTCCGGCGACCACCTTTTCCACAACCTTGTCCATAGTCTATCTTCACCTCGGTTTCACATTTTCTTCTACCCATTTGACGATCTCCTTCAAGGTCGTCCCGGGGGTAAAAATCTTTTTAATGCCTATCTCTTTGAGCATCTCAATATCCTCGTCAGGGACAATCCCCCCTCCGCACACAACAATATCATCGGCCCCCCTCTCCCGTAAAAGCTCGACGGTCCTTGGAAACAGATATTTGTGTGCCCCGGCCAGACTGGAAAGTCCTATCATATCCACATCTTCCTGAATAGCAGCCTCAACAATCTCTTCAGGTGTCTGATGAAGCCCCGTGTAGACCACCTCAAACCCGGCATCACGATATGCCCTGGCAATAATCCTTGCCCCTCGATCATGCCCATCCAGGCCCGGTTTGGCCACCATTACCCTAGTTCTCCTCTTTTGTTTCATAAACACCTCTCACATGGATCCCTGAACCAGCGGATTTCCCAAATCCTCAATAGATACCCGGATCCCTATACACCCCAAAGGTCTCCCGGAAAACGTCACAAATCTCCTGGAGTGTCGCATGGGCCTTGACTGCCTCCACGAGGGATTCCATGGTATTTTCGTCTCCGGCGCAGGCCTCGCCCACTCTTTCAAGACCCGCCCTCACCTGCCCATGATCACGCTCATTCTTGATCCGATTGGTTTTCTCAATCTGGAGCCTTTCCAACTCCTCGTCTATTTCGATGACCTCCACCGGGATTTCTTCGGACATGACATATTTGTTTACCCCCACGACAGTTCTCTCATTCCCTTCGATCTGTCTCTGGTAATGATAGGCCGCATCGGCAATCTCCAGCTGGGGATAGTTTTTCTCTATCGCGGCAAGCATTCCGCCCATATCATCGATCCTTTGAATAATTTCGAATGCCTCTTCCTCCATCTGGTTGGTCAACGTCTCAACAAAATAGGACCCGCCCAGGGGATCGATGGTATTGGCAACACCAGACTCCTCTGCAATAATCTGTTGGGTCCTCAGGGCGATGGTGGCGGCCTCCTCGGTGGGTATGGCCAAGACCTCATCAAGCGAGTTGGTGTGAAGAGATTGGGTACCTCCCAAGACCGCTGCCAGCGCCTGGAGAGAAGTTCTCACCACATTATTGTATGCCTGTTGGGCCGTAAGGGAACATCCGGCCGTCTGGGTGTGAAACCGCAACCACCAGGATCTGGGATCTTGCGCCTTAAACCTCTCCTTCATAATTCTTGCCCACATCCTTCTGGCCGCGCGGAACTTGGCGATCTCTTCGAAAAAATCCAGATGGGAGTTGAAAAAAAAGGAAAACCGGGGGGCAAAATCATCCACGTTAAGGCCCCTTTCAACAGCCGCCTCAGTATACGCAATCCCGTCGGCAAGGGTGAACGCCAACTCCTGAACCGCAGTGGAACCGGCCTCCCTGATATGGTATCCGCTGATACTGATGGTGTTCCATCTCGGTACCTGCTTTATCCCGAATTCCACCGTATCCGTAATCAGGCGGACCGAGGGTTCCGGGGGGCACATAAAGGTCTTCTGCGCGACAAACTCCTTGAGCATGTCGTTCTGAATGGTCCCGCCTATACGCTTTCTGTCTATCCCCCGCTTCTCTGCCATGGCTATATACATGGCCCAGATCACCGGCGCCGGCGGATTGATGGTCATGGAGGTGGTGATCTCGTCGATGGGAAGCCCCTCAAACAGATCCTCCATATCTTTCAGGGTATCGATGGCAACCCCGCACTTTCCGGCCTCCCCCCTGGCTTTGGGTGAATCCGTGTCGTATCCCATCAACGTGGGCATATCAAATGCCGTGGAAAGCCCTGTCTGACCCTCCTTTACCAAGTGGTGAAAACGCTGGTTGGTATCCGTTGGACTCCCGAGACCCGCGAACATCCTCATGGTCCATAGCCGCCCTCGATACATGGAGGGCTGGACCGCGCGCGTAAAGGGATATTCGCCTGGAAAGCCAATGTCTCTAGGGAAATCCTGATCTTTAATATCGGACGGGGTGTAGATCCGGTTGATTACCCTGTCTGACACAGTGGAGAACCTCTCCAGCCGCTCTGACCTGGCGGAAAATACCTTCTCAAGCCGCTCTTGCCATCTCTTGTAACCCTTTTTTATGTCCCCAAATACCTTTTGATCAAACGTCAAGGGCATGGCAAAACCCCCTTTCGATGGAATAGTGCCGATTGATACGTTTCAGTCTCCAATTCCCGGTTTACTTAATAAGATTTCTTGCGATTACCAACCGCATGATCTCATTGGTACCCTCATATATCTGGCATATCTTGGCATCCCTCATATGCCTCTCCATGGGATATTCCTTACAATACCCATAACCGCCCAGGACCTGAATTCCTTCCACAGAGGCCCTCATGGCGGCATCCGAGGCGTACATCTTTGCCATGGCTGCCGCTTTTTCATAAGGCTTTTTGTGATCCTCCAGCCATGCCGCCCTCAGGGTGAGGAGTTCGGCCGCGTCCAGCTCTGTCGCCATGTCTGCCAGTTTCCATTGAATGGCCTGGAAAGAAGATATGGGTTTGCCAAATTGTTCCCGTGTCTTGGCATACGCCACCGCTTCCTCAAGCACGGCCCTCCCGATCCCCACGGCCTGGGAGGCAATGCCTATTCGCCCGCCATCAAGTGTGGTGAGCATCTGCTTGAAGCCCCCGCCCTCCTCCCCCAGGAGGGCATCTGCAGGGACCCTGGCGTCTTCAAATACCAGTTCGGAGGTTCCGGAGGCACAGATACCCAACTTTTCCTCCACCCGGCCCACCTTAAACCCCGGGGTGTTATCAAGGTCCAGCACAAAAGAGCTGATCCCCTTGTACCCTTTTCCTTTTTCCGTAACCGCAGCGATTACACCGTAGGATGCCACATTGCCGTTGGTGATAAATTTTTTCTCGCCGTTCATGACCCATCCATCTCCATCTCTCATGACGGTCGTCCGCATACCGGCCGGGTCTGAACCGGCCCCCGCCTCGGTCAGGCCATAGCACCCGAGCTTTTCCCCCGCCGCACACGGATAGAGATATTTCCTTTTCTGTTCATCTGTCCCATAGGCATCCACCGGGAAACAGTATAGGGAGTTATTGACGGACATGATCACCCCGGTGGAGGCACATCCCTTTGAGATTTCTATAAGGGAAAGTACATAACTCACATAATCCATTCCCCCGCCGCCATACTCCTCAGGCACAGCTATCCCCATCATCTTCAATTCACCCAACTGCTTCAGAATATCTACGGGATGTTCATGGGTTTCATCCAGCTGGGCAGCCTTGGGCTTAATCTCGGCCTCTGCAAATCGCCGCGCCATATCTCGAACCATTTGTTGTTCTTCACTCAGGGTAAAGTCCATGGCTAAGTCAACTCCCCTTTGAATTCAGGTTTTCGCTTCTCCAGGAATGCACTCATGCCTTCAGTCGCATCCGGGCTGGCCTTACATAGCGCAAAGGCGTCGGCTTCCATATAACACCCCGAGGTCAAGTCAACGTCAAAGCCCCGGTCTATACAGCGTTTGGCCGCCCGCAGGGATACCTTTCCTTTGCCAGCCATGAGATTGGCCGTCTTCAGGGTCTCTTCCCACAGCTTACCGTGCGGGAACACCCGGTTTACAAGGCCAATCTCCTTTGCTTCCTGGGCGCTGATCATCATCCCGGTCATACAGAGTTCCTTTGCCATGGCCTTTCCCACCAGTCGAGAAAGCCGCTGGGTCCCTCCAAATCCCGGTATGATTCCCAGATTGATCTCGGGCTGACCGAATTTGGCATTTTCCGAGGCATAGATGAAATCGCAGGCCATGGCGATCTCGGTCCCTCCTCCCAAGGCAAAACCATTTACGCAGGCGATTACGGGGATCGGCAAATTCTCCAGCCGGAAGAGGAGCTTATGCCCGCCCCGTGAAAATTTACGGCCTTCAAGGGGTGAAAGTTTCACCATATAGGCGATGTCCGCCCCCGCCACAAAGGCCTTTTCACCTTCACCGGTGAGGACAAGCACCCTCACAGCGGAATCCGCTTCAATCTTATCCAGGGCGTCACCGACCTCTTCCAGGACACCCGGATTAATGGCGTTCAATGCCTTGGGCCGGTTGAACCTTATGACCGCCACATTCGCTTCTATCTCAAGTATAATATTTTCGTACGACATCCCTCACTCCCCTTTTTGGATTTATAATTTACGATCGATGATTGACGAATGTTGGTCGACCTGTTCAATCAACAATCTACAATCATCAATCGCCAATCTCTAACACCGTTGCCATGCCCTGCCCGCCGCCGATACAAAGCGAGGCCAGACCCAGATCATGGCCGCCTCTTAACATCACGCCTATAAGGGTCAGTATGATTCTGGCGCCCGTACACCCTATGGGATGGCCGATAGAGACCCCGCTGCCATGAACATTTGTCTTTTCCACATCGCATTTGAGTTCCCGCATGCATGCGACGGCCTGAGCCGCAAAGGCCTCATTGAGTTCGATGGCACCAAAATCGTCAATGGTAAGGCCCTCTTTCTCAAAGATCTTTCTTACGGCCGGAATGGGTCCCAGTCCCATATAGGCCGGGTCAATTCCAGCATACGCACAGGCCTTTATCTTGACCAGGGGTTTCAAGCCCAGTTCCTTTGCCTTGTCAGCGGACATAAGGAGCAGGGCCGCAGCCGCATCGTTGATACCGGAGGCATTTCCGGCGGTGACGGTGCCATCCTCCTTGAATGCCGGGCGAAGCTTTCCCATCTTTTCTGCACTGGTATCCATGGGCCTTTCATCCATATCAAATACAACCGGGTCCCCCTTTCTCTGGGGGATCACCACCGGCACGATTTCATCGGTGAAGAGCCCATCGGCAATCGCCTTTCTTGCACGCTGGTGGCTCAGTGCCCCGAGTTCATCCTGTTCTTGTCGTGAAATGCCATATTTCTCAACGATGTTCTCGGCCGTTATGCCCATATGGTAGCCATAAAAAATTTCAAACAGCCCGTCAAAGACCATCAAGTCTATCAGCTCGGCATTATTCATACGGGCCCCCCATCGGGCTGCTGGCAGGGTATAGGGAATCAGACTCATATTTTCCATTCCGCCCGCCAGGATCACCTGGGCATCCCCTGCCCGGATGGCCTGAGTTGCCAGCGCTACCGCCTTCATTCCCGATGCGCACACCTTGTTGACAGTAAAGGCACTGGTCTCCTTGGATACCCCCGCCCTGATCATGGCCTGCCTGGCCACATTCTGTCCCTGACCGGCCCCCACCACGTTTCCCATGATTACTTCATCAACCTGAACGGGTTGATGGGAATCGTCATAATCATACCCCTCTTTCTCAAGTTCAATCATCCCAAGGCCCTTAAGCCCGTCGGGTTCAAACCGTGTCAGTGCGTCTGATGCCACGGGTTTCAAATTGACCTTATTGAGGCTTTCCCTCAGTACCAGGGCGCCCAGTTCAACAACCGGCGTGCCCTTCAAGGCGCCGCCGAAGTTCCCGACCGGCGTCCTTGCGCCAGAGACAATCACCACATCCGTCATAAGCTCTCTCCTTATATACCTCGATAACTATTCCTCGTTGTAAACCACCAGCGTCACGGCCTCGCCACCCCCCAGGCAGAGGGAAGCCTCTCCGATGGCTGCGCCCCTGTCCTTCATGGCATAGATAAGACTGGTCAAGATTCTCGCACCGCTTGCCCCGATGGGATGGCCCAGGGATACGGATCCACCATGAACATTCAGCTTCCGCGGATCTATCTTTAGTTCATTGCTGACGGCGACAGAAGAAGAACTGAAGGCCTCGTTTATCTCATGGAGATCCACGTCCTCCACCTTGAGACCATCCTTTGCCAGGACCCTGGGTATTGAGAATATGGGTGCCACAAGGACATATTTCATATCAATCCCCGCTGCCCCCTGCGCGCCCACACGTACCATGGGTTTACACCCCAGTTCATCCGCCTTTTCACGGGCCATGAGCACAAGGGCCGAACTCCCGTCACTTATCTTGGATGCATTCCCCGCCGTCACCTTGCCGTCTTTCTTAAAGGCCGGCCGAAGCCTGGCCAGGCCCTCTGCAGTCGCCTCAGGCTTTCGCCAGGGGATTTCATCCGCATCAAAGATCTTTGGCTCCCCTTTCCTGACCGGAACACTTACGGGTACAATCTCATCCTTGAATTTCCCCCCTTCGATGGCCTTCCATGTCCTTTCATAGGAATTTAGTGCAAATGCATCCATATCCTCCCTGGTCACACCATATTTTTCCGCCACCAGTTCTGCACTCATTCCCATATGAAAATCATTTACATGGTCCCAAAGGCCGTCATGGACCATAGCATCAAGGGCCGTTCCATTGTTCATCCGATAACCGGTTCTTGCCTTTTGAAGCATGTAGGGGCAGAGATTCATGTTTTCAAATCCCCCGGCCACGACCACATCGGCATCGTCACACCGGATCGCCTGAGCAGCAAGCATTACAGCCTTAAGACCTGATCCGCAGACCTTGTTTACCGTAATGGCACC
>JABMQV010000515.1 GCA_013203065.1 Desulfobacteraceae bacterium
GCTATAGTTCAATGAGGAGTGTTAGAAGATGGACTTTGGTGATTATATGAGATATCCTCTTGATATCAAGGAATTTATGTAGGCTGTGATTTATAGCAGATCTCTCAGGTTTTCGAACATCTGAATTTGATGTGGTTACCATGACATATCTCAACAGTCGATCCGCCCCTCTGAATGATGATATCACAGCCCTACCGTGAGCGGACCTTTAGCAAGAATCAGCAATCATTGTATTCCAGAAATTGCTTCGTATGCAAAATAAATTCGA
Organism: Desulfobacteraceae bacterium; assembly: GCA_013203065.1. The sequence goes on from JABMQV010000515.1 coordinate 269, forward strand.
TGGGAAGTGGATTCCAGGTTTATATAGGAATTGTAGCATCTGGAATCTGGCCAGTTTTCGTATCGTAACCTGCATTTTTGGGGTAGGCGATTTCAGAATAGTGCCAAATGTAACCTTGAAATACCGGTAACTCTGGAAATATAGGGAACCTGGAACCCGCTCGGCCTAGTTTCTTAATCAAGCATTTTGGTTTTACTATCCATCCTTTCGGGGACGCACCGCAAGAACCCGCTTATCGTAGGAGTTATCGTGGGTGTGCCATCGCCTAGTGCCATCGTAAAAGTAGAAGGTCTTTGCCGACGAACCCTTCGTTTCGCCGGACCACACGGCCCAGCCAGTGGCCTTCAACAAAAGTGTCTTATTTCGGTATCCTGAATTCTTCCTGTAAAGGCTTGCCAGCTCATCCATAGTCGGCATCCTCCAACGCCCGCCATCGAGATTGAGGCTATGCACCCAGGATTTTGCTTTCTCCCAAGTTGTATCTTTATCAGGACCCACTTTCCACTCAAGACTCGTTTTTGTGTCCCCTACAACCCCATTGGCGTAGGCTACAAAATTGCTGTCACGATTGATGACCTTCCTCTGCGAGAGAACTTCAACCGAAGGGGAATCAATTTGTGCTTGCCGAATCGAAACACCCGAGTGGGATGAGGACAACTCAAAATCTTTGGTCTTTCCAGGCGATCTATAAATGTATGCGTGTCCCCAGGGATCAAGAGGTATCTCCTTAAGATACGGGCCATTCCATCTAAACAATTCAGAGGGTTTGACCCAAAGTGCCCTAAGGCCCTGTTTTGTTGTCGGATATCCACCTATGTCCAGTTTGTATATTTTCAAGGCAGCTTCAATCTGTGCGATGACAACACTAATTTTCGTTTGAGAAGCCTCAACCTTTTTATTGGCAATAGGAGCAAAAACGCCCTTTGGAAACAATTTGAGATATGCCTCAAATAAAGCTGGGTCATCGCTGTATTGAATGGATTGCCAAAAGAGCATTTCCTTGTCAATATTCCTTTGGGGAATAGTTGGCGTGGACTTTTGCATTTCATGGATTGAAGGCTTCGTTATGGTTGTATCGGAATTGGCCAGAGAAAACACAAAATCTCCCTCATCAAGATCAGGGTCTTTGATCTTTCCGTATTGTGGATGTTGACCAGTATTATATGAAAGGACCTTCTTGTGAAGATACATCCCGAGTTCTGTCCCAGTCACATAACCGTCCCTGTCAAGATCTCCCTCCCCTTCGAGGGCACGTATAAATGAAGGTGTGAATACACTTTTTGCTGGCACTTCTTCACCTGCACTTCCAGCTGATACAAACTGCCTAACCGGACGGGAGGTCACGTCTGAAATGTGAGGTGGAATCTTAGGCAGTGCCTTCGCCTTAAAAACGGTCCCAGAAAAACAGCTGTCGAATAAAAATAATGCGTGCTTGGCCTCTATCTCTCTTGACCATGTGATAACCCGGTTCATCCCTATGGCCTTCCTGACAAACCCTTTGTCATCGTACCTGGGGTCAGGTGCGTCAGTAGGGACCAAGTACCCTCTGCTGCCCCCTTTACGGCTGTGGCCATGCCCTGAAAAGAAGAAGAGCAGACGGTTGTTTTCATCTAAACCGTACTGGTCAATAAAGCCCTCGAATGCCTCATTTAATTGGTCACTTGTGGGGTCCATAACTTTCACTACATGAAACCCTTGGCTCTTTAGGGCAGCCTCGACTTGATCAATCTCACCTGGAACCATCTCCAGCTTAGGCCATCCAGCAGTATAGTCACTGACCCCTATAACAAGGGCATGACTTCCTTTGTAAAGACCGACTTTACGGCCAGACGTATCCTTGATGACAACCTTGATTCCTTTGTCATGTCGAGCAAGTCCTCCATACTGTGCCAACGACGCGGGGGATAACTCAATACCGAGATCTAGGCCTTGCTTATTTTGTAGTTTTGCTTCCAGTAATCCAAAATCATTATTAGCAAGTATGTGCACGGAAAATTTACTATCCCCGAATCTCATTTTGTTACACACAATTTTTTTGGTCTGTCGGGCGGAGACGTCCAGATAGATGCTTTCTACAGAATCACTGGTTCTTGTTAGGGGATCTTGATTTATGTCAACTAAAAGGCCGTTTTCCGGATATCGAATCGGTATTTTTTCGCCATCTTTTACTTTTCTTCTGTCATTTTCAGCTAGGTTCACCAAATACCACTGATTTTTTTGATAGACTAAATGTGCTGTTCGGACGTGTCTTGATGGGACATCAGCAAGTAATCGGGTCCTTATTTTAAGGTGAGGTTCACCGTCAACATGACTTTTGGAGATCACTTCAAATGAAATAAAGTTTCCCGACCTCTGCCCATTTGTATAAATAAAAGTATCATTTGCTTTCAATTCGGTAAGTGGTGCGAATTGAAGAAAAATCATTAACAACCAATTAAGAAGATAAGAAATGTCCATAAGTCACTCGCTTAATGCTCGCTCCAGTAATCCTGGTATGAGAAACAATTCAAAACAAAAACCTGAAAATTATTGCATTATTGATAGTATATCGAACAGTACTCCAGATTGAAATATTCAGGCGTAAGTGGTGGTAATTCGATGGTTTCAAAAACAGAACCTTTCGTGCATGATCTTAGCATCGCAAACCGTTTGAAAATAGTCAACAATTGGTTTTGCAGCCATCTGTTTTGCGGCCTTTTGAAATTCCAGGAGTATAGCAGGTAGTGTTGACCCGATGGCACTGCCAAATAAGGTCAACATTTCCGGTTTTTCAGTCCCCTGATTTGATAATGAGACGGAAAGGCCGCCTCCAAAAAATGCCACCAATCGATACCCACCTGGACTATTCGGATTCTTAGGTCCTCCCCCGTGAGGAATATCTTTACCGCGATCCGGATTACCCCGTTGAGGTTTTCGCAAAGGGATAAGCCGAGGTTATAGCCTCATGATTTCTGCAAAACCGGCCATGAGATCTGTGGGAGCAGTTAGCCGGATTATGTCCAAATGGCGCTAATTTCCAGGAAATTCCATTTCTTGAAGGCCTTATCTTACTCCAATCTATATTCCTGAACAATCTGAGAACTGCAATCCAGCCTGACCCCA
>JABMQV010000516.1 GCA_013203065.1 Desulfobacteraceae bacterium
CCCCGCCCATCAAGAACATAGAACTCAGGCCCATTACGGAGTCTTCAACACGCTTTGCCGCCCTTGTTTCGGGCAAGGCCGAGCTTGTCTCCGGTATTCCTGTGGAGCTGTATGAAAAGGTCCTTAAAAACCCAAACCTTCAGGTGATCACCCGTCCTGCACGAAGGTCCATCTTTCTGGCCCTGGGCAACAAGCCGGGCTCTCCGTGGAAAGATATTCGTGTTCGGAAGGCTATCTATATGGCCATCAACGAAGATGAAATTATAGAAAAGATCATGAGGGGCCATGCGGCACCCGCGGCACAGGTCCCGGATGGCCCAACCATTGGCTTTAACAAGGGCTTAAAACGCCTCCCTTATAATCCGGCAATGGCCAGGAAACTCTTGAAGGAAGCCGACTATGAGAAGGGGTTTGAAATTACCCTTTCGGGACCTAACGATAGATATGTGCAGGACGAAAAGATTGCCGAGGCCGTGGTCAAGTACCTTGCCAAGGTAGGCATCAAGGCCAAACTGGATGTGAAGCCCAAATCCATCTTTTTCCCCCAGGTGGCTCGGGGTGAGCTCGAGTTTTACCTTATCGGGTGGTTTGATGGCACCTTTGATATGGGCCGGACCTTTTTCAAGCTCATCCACACCCGTGATAAAGAAAAGGGCTTTGGGGCTTTGAATGGCACCAATTTCAGTGATCCCACCATAGACGCCCTTCTCGAATCCACGGCCAGTATTGTGGACCAGAAAGCGCGCAAGAAGGTCCTTCAAGACCTGAACAAAATAGCCATGGTCGACAAGATCGCATGGATTCCGCTCCATTACCAGCAGGATATCTATGCGATACAGAAGGGCAAAGGAATCAAGTTTCAGCCCCGTCCTGACCGGTGGATAGTGTTCAAGGAAATCTCCAAATAGCAACCCTTGAGAGGGAAATGCAGGGCCGGATTAATCTCCGGCCCCGACTCCCATAGACGATGGCAATCTACATTATACGAAGGTTGATTCAAGGCGTAATAGTTCTTCTGGCCGTCTCCTTTATCTGCTTCGGCATCTTTCGCTACGCAGGCGACCCCGTTTTAACGCTGGCGGGAAGGTATGCCACGCTTCAGCAGATTGAAGAAGTAAGGAAGGCCTATGGCCTGGATAAGCCCTTTTACGTTCAATACATGCATTTCATCGCCAATGCCGCACGGGGCAACTTCGGGAAGTCTTACGTGAGCCGTGTACCGGCCCTTGGGCTTATCCTGGAACGCCTCCCTGCGACCGTTGAGCTCGCCGTATCAGCGATTTTTATTGCCTTTACCCTTGGTGTGGGACTGGGCGTTCTTGTGTCCCTGAAACCCCGTGCGCTCACGAACCGGTTGATTATGACAGGTTCCCTTTTCAACATCTCTATCCCCACCTTTCTCACGGGGATCCTTCTCATTATGGTCTTTGCCGTCTACCTGAAAATCCTTCCCCCTTTTGGCCGGGGGGAGACGGTCACGATCGGCTTCTGGCGCACCGGTTTTTTGACCTTAAGCGGGATCAAGCATCTGATTCTTCCTGCCTTCACACTGGGGATGTACCAGCTCGCCGTGCTCCTGCGGTTGACCCGGGCCGGAATGCGGGAGGTCCTGACCGAAGAGTATATTAAAACCGCCTGGGCCAAGGGACTCCCTCCGAGGAAGGTGATATTCAAGCACGCCTTGAGAAACGCATTGATCCCTGTAGTGACCATCACGGGTCTTCAGTTCGGTGAACTGATCGCCTTTTCCTTTGTTACGGAAACGATTTTCCAGTGGCCGGGGTCGGGAAATCTATTGCTCACATCCATCTATGAAACCGATCAACCCGTGATTGTCACTTACATTATGCTGGCGGCGCTTGTAATTCTCACTATCAATATCATTGTGGACATTCTCTATGCATTTTTAAACCCAAAGATTCGATATGACTAAACAGTTCTTCAAATCAAAGATCCTCCACGACTTTTTTCATGACCCCTCGGCCCTTGTGGGAAGCTTCCTGCTCGCAGTCTCTATTCTGACTGCTCTTTTTGCCCCCATGATTGCCCCCCAAAATCCCTATGACCTGGAGAAGCTGACCCTTGATCATTTCTTAACTCCACCTATCTGGATGGAAGGAGGTGAGCGTCCCTTTCTTCTTGGAACCGATGACCAGGGACGGTGTGTTTTAAGTACCATCCTGTACGGGTGCAGGACTTCCCTGACCGTAGGTTTCGGCGTGGTCATTATTGCCGGAACATTCGGCATTACTATTGGCCTGCTGGCTGGTTATTATGGTGGAAAACTGGATTCGGTGACCATGCGGCTAGCCGATATCGTCTTCTCTTTTTCCACAACCCTTATGGCTATCCTCCTCCTGGGACTCTTTAAGTACCGTGGTGTGCTGATCGTCATAATCGCCATCTGTATCGCGGATTGGGTCAGGTATGCCAGAACCATGCGCGGCAGCGTCCTCGAAGTCAAGGAAGAGGCATATATTATGGCTGCCAAGGCAACTGGCGCCAGTGATATCAGGCTGATCCTGAAACACCTTATGCCCAATGCAATTCCCCCAATCTTTGTTGTCGTAGCTGTGGATCTGGCCGTGGTCATCATGCTTGAAGCGACACTGAGTTTCCTTGGCGTCGGAGTCCCTCTCACCGAGCCATCTCTTGGCATGATGATTGCCATTGGCAAGGACTATGTATATGCAGGAATGTGGTGGCTCGTGCTCTTTCCCGGTTTGGCCTTGATCCTGCTGGTGATAGGGATCAATCTTTTTGCAGACTGGCTAAGGGAGGAAATCAATCCCAAGATTGAAAGGCGGGGTTAGGCTGGGGGCTTCGCCCGTTACCATTGGACAAGCAAGATCTCTTTGTGTAAACACAGCGGAGGACCTTGATGATAGATATTTCGGAAATAACTTTTTCGGCACTTGATCGGCCGGAGATCTTAATGTCTCTATTTCAGACCTTATCTTACCCTACCCTACCCTACCCTACTA
>JABMQV010000517.1 GCA_013203065.1 Desulfobacteraceae bacterium
AGCACGAAAGCAAACTGGGTCTCATGGTTACGGATCTGGCCGAGCTTATATTTGAAGATGCTAGGGTGCCAAAAGAAAACCTGGTTGGCGAGAGGGGAAAGGGGTGGGATATCCTCATGACAACCGCGGCCGAGTTCAGGGCCTATGGGCCGGGTGCAATGGGCGTGGGGCTGGCCCAAGGCGCCCTTGACTACGCAGTGAAGTATGCCAAAGAGAGGATACAGTTCGGTGTTCCAATCGCCGACCACCAGGCCGTTCGATTTATGCTCGCCGATATGTGCATCAAAATCGAGGCGGCTAGGAGCCTGCTTTACCGGACTACGATGATGATGGACTCGGGATCTTCCGAGTGGAACATGCGAAGCCGACTCACTTCCGCAGTCAAGTGTTTTGCCTCGGACGTGGCCATGGGGGTAACCACTGATGCCGTTCAAATTCTAGGGGGTTACGGGGTTATGAAGGATCATCCCGTGGAAAGGATGATGCGGGATGCCAAGATGATCCAGATCTTTGACGGAAGCAACCAGATACAACGGGTTATTGTAGCCAGGACTCTGTTAACCTGAATAGTAGTACGAAGAGGAAAATAGGTATGTCAAGATGAGAAAAGCAGATCATTTTCTAGAAGGTTTTTTCTGGCCCAAGTCGGTGGCCATTGTCGGTGCCACCAACAATCCTTTCAAAGTGAATTTCCGGCTAATGCAAAACCTTGTTTCCTTGGGCTATGAGGGTAAGATCTACCCCGTCAATCCCAATGAAAAGGAAATACTCGGAGTCAGGGCGTTCGCTAGCCTGCGGGATATCCCTGATAAGATTGACCTTGTGGTTACCGCAGTACCCGCCTCAAAGACCATGGATATTGTGAGGGAATGCAATGCATTTGGAGTCAATCAGCTGGTTATTGTTGCGGGCGGTTTTTCAGAGGGCGGTGAAAGGGGCCGGGAACTCCACAAAAAAATTGCCTCCTTTATCGAGGCGAAAGGAATTCGGACCCTCGGTCCCAATACGCTAACTCCGATCAATACCTCCAACAACTTTGTGATCAGTTATAATCCTGTCAAAAAACTGAAACGCGGGGCCCTCTCTTTCGCCTTTCAGTCAGGTTTTTACGAGCCCAAGGTAAATTGGATTTTTTCTCATTTGGGCATCAATAAGATGCTGGATATGGGCAATAAGATGGATATAAACGAAGTGGACGCCCTGGCGTACTTTTCCGAGGATCCGTCCACGGAGGTTATAGCCATGCACATTGAAAGCCTACAGGGTGACGCCCGCGATTTTTTTAGTATCCTCAAAGAGGTCTCACGCGAAAAACCGACCATTATTCTAAAATCCGGGCGAACTGCTTCAGGCTCAAAAGCGGCGGCATCCCACACAGGGTCCATCGCCCGAGAAAATGATATGATCTTTGATAGCATGATCAGGCAGACTGCAGCAATTCGCGCGAATAACATGGAAGATTTTTTTGACCTGGCAAAGGCCTTTGACACTCTCCAATTGCCTGGAGGGAACCGTCTGGCCATCATTACGCTCTCTGGCGGAGAAGGCGTCATGGCCACGGATGCCTGCGAGATGAATGGTATGAAGCTGGCTGCCATTAGTGACCGAACCCAACAAAAGGTAAAAAAGATATTGCCCCCCTGGGAAATCCCTCTGAATCCATTTGATGCGGGTGTCTGTATGCAATTTCACTTCTCTGATTTTAAGGCATTTTTTGGGTTCCTCGGCGTCATCCCCGAAGATGAAAACGTGAACTGCGCAATCATGCAGATGCCCCTAAACCCTTCCGGATTTGTATCCTCAATGCCAGATATAACAGAAGAGATTATAGACTCCCTTGAGGAACAGTATGTTCAGATGCTGGTTGATATGAAAAGGGCAGGAAAACCCTTCGCCTTGTGGCGTTCATCCATGGACCTCCAGGAAAAACGATTGGCCGAGATCATCGAATCCCATGGTCTGCCGGTCTTTCAGTCTTCGGAAAGGGCAATAAAGGCCCTGGCGGCCATGGACCGGTATAGAAGACGAAGCTCGTCAATGGATGCTTCTAGCGATATATCCGAAGCCCCAGAGTAAACTGACAGCTACATAGGCTCAATATGTGGAAGGTAGGATTGTGATCAAACTCATAGGCATTTGTGGAAGCCGTGTGAAAGAGGGAAACATGGAAGCCCTTCTTCGTGAGGCCATGACCCATTCTCGACAACAATCCGATGTGGACGCTGAGGTTATCACCCTGTGGGGCAAAGAGATCAACGGCTGTAACCAATGTAATTGGTGTATCAAGAATCAGTCTGCGGATCAGCCGTGTGTCCAGGACGATGACATGGCGCGGCTCTATCCCAAGCTCTTGGAAGCGGATGGGATCATATTGGCCTCACCGGCACATTTTGGGCGTCTTTCGGGATTGATGGCCGATGTGATTGATCGCACAAGGGCCTTTGTGCATGGCAATATTTACAAAATGCCCCTGAAGAACAAGGTGGGGGGCGCAATGGCCCTATCTTTTTTTAGGGGAGGAGGGATTGAGACGACCCTTTCCAGTATGGACCTATTCTTTCTCTGTCATCAGATGATCGTTGCCACCAGCGGGCTGTACCAACTCGGCGCCGGGGCGTACTCGAGTCTCGAAGGCAAAGGCCGATTCCAAAAAGAGCCTCGTCACGTTGTCCTTGAAGACGATTACGGG
>JABMQV010000055.1 GCA_013203065.1 Desulfobacteraceae bacterium
AATTTTTTCGGATCTACCTCCGGGACGTGCAGGCCGATCGATTCCATCAACTGGTAGTATTCACTCCCCCCCAGTTCATTCCGGGTTTCACCCAGGACATAGACCAGGTCACCGGGGAACTTGGGATCGAGGGTTACGCACCTGGCGATGTCCTTTATGAGGCTGGTGACGGTGAAAAGCAGGGTAGGCAGGCCAGATACCTTTCGTCTCTCACCAAACGGGCCCTCCAGGTTTCCATCAATATACATGCTGTCCTTCCCTGAAAGGAGGGGTATCCCATAGTCGAGACAGCAGTGCCTCAGCGCCCAGTTGGCCCTGACCAATTGGGCTGCCTTGTACTTCCCATCGGGATTTTTTTCCGGATCATACTCGATGGTGGGCCAACAGAAGTTATCCACCCCGGCCAGATGATGCGGGTCTCCGCCCACCGCCAGGGTTTTCCTGACGGCCTCGTCAATGGTGGCAGCGGTCATGTGGTAGGTATCAATCACGGAATAGAAGGGATTCAGGGCCTGGGAAACGGCCAGTCCCCGCTTGGAGTCAAGTATGGGTCTTACAACCGAAGCGTCGGATGGGATATCCCGCCTCTTTCCCACCAGTGGTTTTATAACGCTCCCTCCCTGGACCTCGTGGTCGTATTGTCTTACGATCCAATTGCGGGCGCAGATGTTGGGTCGAGAGAGAATGGCCCTCAGGAGTGCGCCATGGTGGACTGGTTCGCTAAATACCGGCTCTGTCAGACCCCGTAAACTGGGGCTGGTCCATTCCGCATCGAACTCCCATTGGGGAAAATCGGATTCCAGGAGGTCCATCTTTATATAGGCGCAGGTCTTCCCCTTGTAAGCCAGTTTCAGATAACCGGAATCGTTGTATTCCCCGATGACGGTGCTTTCCACGGCGTGTCTGGCCGAAAGTTCCATGAAGCGTTCCAGGTGCTCAGGCCTTATGGCTATGGTCATTCTTTCCTGGGACTCGGAGACCCAGATCTCCCACTGATCAAGCCCATCATATTTCAAGGGTACTTTATCCAGGTCAACCCGGCAGCCGTTGCTGAACCTGGCAGACTCGCCGATCGAGGAGGAAAGCCCCCCGCCTCCATTGTCGGTAATAAAGGAGATCAGCCCCTCGTCCCTTACCTCCAGCAGAAAGTCATGCATCTTTTTCTGGGTGTACGGGTCACCGATCTGTACGTGCCCCGCAGGGGTATGTTCGCTGTATGTCTCGGAGGCTGCAGTCACCCCGTGGATGCCGTCTTTGCCTACCTTACCCCCCGACATAATGATCAGATCACCGGGGGTTGTGGTCTTCCGATGGGAAGATTCATTCCCAACCCGGGCTGGCATTATTCCCAAGGCGGTCACAAAAACGAGGCATTTGCCCAGATAACTTTGATCAAACAGGAGCAACCCGTAAGGTGTGGGGATGCCGCTCTTATTGCCCCCGTCCCTTACACCCTCAATGATCCCGTCAAGCAGACGACGGGGGTGAAGGTGAGGCATCAATTCGCCTCCATAATCCCGATGGCCCACGCAGTAGCCATAGAGTCCGAGGATCAACTTTGAGCCCTTCCCTGTACCCATGGGGTCCCGGTAGATGCCCACGATGCCTGTTATGGCGCCACCATAGGCCTCCATGTTGGAGGGGCTGTTGTGTGTCTCGCCGGTAATCACATAGTAGTGATCATCGTCAAACCGCCCCACACCCGCGTTATCCCATAAGACAGATATGACCCACTCCTTTTCTCCCTTAATCTCTAAGGTGGGTGCTTCAATACAGGTCTTAAAGAGGTTGTCCACGGTTTCCTTGTGGCCGGTGGCAATGTCATGATATCTGAAAAGGCCCCTGAACGTGTTGTGATTGCAGTGGTCGCTACGGGCCTGGGAGATGTATTCCAGCTCAACGTCAGTGGGGAGGTCCAGGCCGACCGCCTGCCTCTCTTTCCGCACATCCTCCCTCAGAAAGTATTGACGGATAACGGGTATGTCTCGTTGCTGCAGGGCTAGATTACGCTCCGTGGAAATCCGCGTCAGTTCTTCATCACTCTTGATGGGGAGGGTATGAACTTTGGGTTTATGGTCAAGGACCACTTTTGGTACCAGGAACCCGATCCCTTCCTGGATGTCCCAGTCATCCCTTGAATATATCCTCCATTGTTGTATGAGTTCATTGGCCAGCAGGTGAGTGGCGATCTTGCGGACCTCATTTTCAGACAGATCACCTCCGATTTCGTAAAGCTTTGACGTATAGATGGCCTGGTCCGGTCCGAGCCTCATTCCCAGAAGGTCCTCCACTGCCTCAGCCGCCGTGCTCCCGCCTGTATCTCTTACGCCCGGGCGGAATCCGACCCATATCAGCCAATCAAAGGTCTCTGCAATGGGGGAATAGGAGGATTCTTCTGTAACAGGATTGGTGAATATTTCGGTTTGAATCTGTTCCAATTGGGCAGGGGAAAAGTCGGCATCCAGGGTCAGAACCCTTATTACCCGGATCTCTTCAACTTCAAAGCCAAAATATTCCCTTGCCTTTCGTCGCATCCCGGCACCTTCCGCATCAAACAGGTCCTGTTTCAGTCTGATTTCCAGTCTGGAGGGCATTTCAGCTTACCTGGCTTTATCCCTTTCCTTCGCCCAATTGCTGACCGTTGGGACGAAAAAAGGTAACTTCTCAATAAATTCGGGAGAAATAATGGGATTTCTGGAGTGGGGTTCGCGTGTTTCTTGAAGGCGCTCTCTCAAAGTGGATTTACTTCTCAATTTCCCAGTGGATGATATTTGGGGTTTTCTCC
>JABMQV010000518.1 GCA_013203065.1 Desulfobacteraceae bacterium
AAAGTGGAAAGGGCGGAGTAAAAGTGAGACGGATATAAGTCATGAGGGAGTGAAGGTCATGTGAACGTCCCCTATCCCTCATTGACAAATACACCTCCAGCCCTGATAATTTAAAAATGAAATATTAAGATATCAACGGTTGAAAGGAGGATCTGCGATGCTGGTAATGGACTGGATGAGCAAAACGGTTATCACTGTTGATGCAAATGATTCAATGCACGAGGCCATGAAACTATTGAAACAGCATAATATCGGCATGCTCCCTGTCATGAAAAGGGGTGAACTCGTGGGAATCGTGACAGATCGTGACCTCAAGCAGGCATCCGCTTCCGATGCAACCACCTTGGAAGTACACGAACTGCTCTTTCTCGTCTCAAAGATCAAGATCAAGGACATCATGACCGAAGATCCTATCACTGTTCCCTTCGACTACACGGTTGAGGAAACCGCCCAGCTACTCCTGAAGAACAACATATCCGGGGTACCCGTTCTTAACCACGAAGAGGAAACTGTTGGGGTCATAACTAAGACCGACCTGTTCAGGGTCTTGATTTCCCTGACCGGCGTGGGAAAGAGAGGGATCCAGTTTGCCTTTCAGCTCGAAGACAGACCCGGGTCCATCAAGGAAATCGCCGATATTATCCGGAAGCGTGGCGCCCGGATGGTAAGCATATTGACCGCCTATGAAGGGATGCCGAAGGGCCTCCGCAGGGTCTATATACGCATTTACGGCCTTGACCGGGTCAAACTTCCCCAGCTCGAAGAGGAATTTATGAAAAAGGCCACCCTGCTTTACATGGTGGACCACCGGGGAAATGTGAGGAAGATTTATTAGAGAGAGTCAAGGGAAAACATCGCCTCTTACCAAAGGTACTTGGCCGTGTAATAAATGAGCCTGTGGTACTCGATGATCACCTCATTGACGTATTTTTCCGTCTTCCACCAGTTGTCGGCCTTAAAATTGGTATAGCGGGAGGGCGTCATTATGATTTTTACGTCGCCTTTCCTAAAGACATGTTTGAAAATCAACCAGGTGGATCTGGTTTGGGTCGGCGATGTTACGATGATAAGGGAATGGTAGCCCTTTGCCTTGGCCAGATTCCTGACCAGTTGTGCCTCCTTCAAGACAGATCCAATGGGACGGTCGCTGGTTATGCAGGCAGACCTTGGGACCCCCAGGCCCCGGAGCATCATGATCAAAAGCTCGCTTTTCTCCGGGTAATGGACCCCCCTCGCCCTCAGGACCTCATTTCCATCCGGCGGCTCCTCTTTGGGGATAAAAATCTTGGGGGCAAATCCCCGCTTATAGACCTCGGCGGCTGCAAGACCCAGTTCAACAGGTTTTCCCTCCATACAGACAATAAGATCGGCTTTCTCGAGGGGCTGCTGGACAATCAGATATTCCCCCAAACGCGTCAGGATCGGGACACGGAAATAGGATAGGAGCATGTAGGCAATCACTAGAATGAAGATGATCCACTTTAGCATGCTCGGCCCACCGGATTTCTTGCCCCCCGGCTCTATTGGCCTGCTATCCGCATACTGCCCCTCCTGTGCCCCTCCTTCGACCTTACTACCTTGGTCTTCTTCCGAAGACCCCAGGCCCCTGATCCAACTGGAAAGGCCTCCGGATCCCTCCCCATCCTTTGGGTTCATTTTTAGCCCCGACCAGATCTTGTCTTTCATGACGGACCCCTGCAACGATCCTCTAATCCAGTGTACTCAAAAAATATCCCTTGCCCATGCCCCTGCGCACCTCTGTTTACTTTCTGTTATTCAATAGACAACCGTCAACAGCCAATCTTCAATCTTTTAGTATGATCTCATCCAGTGGTCGCTTTGGTACATGGTGTATGCCTTCACTGTCGCGCCAGTACTTGATATCTCCGTCAGGCCCCACTGTCTCGATTATTACCATCTCTTTTGGCTTTCCAAGGGCCACAACAAGCAGTATCTCATAGCGTGAGGATAAATTCAGGTCATTTCTGAGTGCCTGTTTCTGAATTGAACCAATCATACATCCGCCCAAACCCTTTTCTGTAGCGCCCAGAAGAATCGTTTGGGCCGCGATACCATGATCCGTACCGATAGACTTACTGATCTCGGTGTCTCCCAGTATTATTATATAGGCTGAAGGTCTTTCCCCTTCCTCCGGACCGGGCCAGTCTTTGAGATAAGCAGCCCAAGCAAGATGATGGAATATCATGGCATTTTTCGTAGGATCACAGGAAAGCACATATTTCAGCGGCTGCAGATTGGCTCCAGAGGGAGAGAGCCTCGCAAGATCCACAAGCTCTTTGAGGGTTTCACGTTCTATTGGGGTTCCTTGGTGGAACCTCCTGTGGCTTCTACTTTTTGTTACCAAATCGCGTATCATTTCTTGA
>JABMQV010000519.1 GCA_013203065.1 Desulfobacteraceae bacterium
CGTCTTTTGTTTGAGAATGCAAACGACGCCATTTTTGTTGCGCAGGACGGTGTCGTGAAATTCCCTAACCGAAGAACTGTTGAAATCACCGGCTATTCCGAAAAAGAACTGACCAAAATTCCCTTTGCAGATCTTGTTCATCCTGAAGACAGGAATAAGGTCATTGAAAGGCACAAGAGAAGGATAGGGGGAGAACACTTTCCCAGTTCCTATGCCTTCAGGATGCTGACCAGATCAGGCGATGAATTGTGGGTGGAACTAACCGCGGTCCTGATCGACTGGGAAGGCAGACCGGCAACGCTGAATTTCCTGAGAGACATAACGGAGAAGAAGAGGCTTGAAACACACATCCAGCAGGCACAGAGGATGGAGGCCGTTGGTACTCTGGCCGGCGGCCTTGCCCACGACTTCAACAACCTGTTGATGGCCATCCAGGGAAATGCCTCGTTGATGTTACTCAAGAAGGATTCCGGTGACCCGGATTACCGGAGACTAAAGAACATTGAGCAGTACGTCCGAGACGGCGCAGAACACACCAAGCAACTCCTGGGCTTTGCCAGGGGCGGAAAGTATCAGGTGAAGGCGGCTGATCTAAACGAGATCGTGGAGAAGAGTTCAGCCATGTTCGGTCAGACTAAAAAAGAGATAACCATCCACAAAAAATATGAGATGGATATCTGGCCGGTGGAAGTGGACAGTGGCCAGATTCAGCAGGTCCTGATGAACATCTATATAAATGCGTGGCAGGCCATGCCAGGGGGCGGAGACCTGTTCATAGAGACTGAAAACATCCAACTCGATCGGTCATTTGTGAGGCCTTATGGCATAAAGTCTGGAAAATATGTGAAGTTATCTCTCACTGACACAGGAGTGGGCATGGATGACAAGACACAACAGCGCATATTTGACCCGTTCTTTACAACAAAGGACATGGGACGGGGAAGCGGATTGGGCCTCGCCTCTGCCTACGGCATTATCGGGAACCACGGTGGTATCATTGACGTCCATAGCAGAAAAGGTGAAGGCACCACGTTCAGTATATATCTTCCGGCTTCAATAAATAAGGCGCTCAGAGAAAGAAAATTTCCCGAAGAAATTCTTAAAGGCACAGAAACCATACTCCTTGTTGATGACGAAGAGATGATAATTGAGGCCGGAAAGGAGATGTTAGAGGAGATTGGATACGCCGTCCTGGTCTCCGGAAGCGGGATAGAGACAGTCGATATTTACAAAGCCAGAGGGAAGGAAATCCACCTGGTCATCCTCGACATGATCATCCCTGACATGGGTGGCGGAGAGATATATGACAGGCTCGCCCAACTCAATCCCGAAATCAAAGTGCTCCTTTCCAGCGGCTATAGCCTGAACGGTCGGGCAACTGAGATACTGGAACGAGGTTGCAGTGGTTTTATACAAAAACCGTTTGATATCAAGGAAATTTCACACAAAATAAGGGCGATCTTGGACAAGGACTAGGCGCAGATCACTCCAGCATTTCATCATGCCATGTGCGCGGAATAAAGCCAGTTCCGTCAAAAGCTATACGGTTTCATTAGATCCTGGGATTTCCAAGATGTAACGGAGGTAACCTTTGGAAGGTATCATTGGTATTCTTCAACAGACAAGATCTTAAGAGTTTGGGTTCGGGGAAATCGGGCCGCCGCGAGCTCAATCGCATCCATCAAGACGGCCCGGTAACTCTTAAATGGAGGAGGACGAAAATGAAAGTGACCTGTGTTGAAAAAGTTAAGTTTGCCCCCGGCAAATGGGAAGAGGCTGGGAATCTGATGAAAAAATTCAAAGAAACCTGGAAAGGCAAAGGACTCCCCCCCCTGAAGACTTACGGGTGCATCAGCGGGGGTGACGCGGTCCAAACCCTGTTTTTCGTTACGGAATGGGACAGTTTTGGTGACATAGAATCCATGATGGAACATATGTTTGCTGACGCGGGAATGAGAGAAATGATGCTGGAGTGGTCAAAGGTTGTGGATAGTCATGAGGTCTCTATACTGAAAGAGCTTTCCGATGAAGAGCTTGGCATCTGAAAAATACTGCCCCCAGCTTACATGAGCCCAAAAAGTGTTTTTTAGGAAAGGGCATTCCGTCATGACTTGACGGCATGCCCTTTTTTCGTGATCCCTTACCTGTCATAAACGTTCCGCACAGACCCGGTTACGCCCCTCTTCTTTGGCCTGGTAGAGGCATTTATCGGCCAATGCGATTAAGGCCTCGGGTGTAATTTTCTCATCAGCCATGTCGGGATCAAACCCGGTTACGCCAAAACTGGCGGTTAACTTAATTCCGTGCTTCCCCTCTTTCAATTCCATTGAGGCGACGGCACGGCGAAGCCTTTCTGCCGTGCCACAGCCGCCCTCGAAATCGGTTTCAGGCAAGACCACCAAGAATTCCTCCCCCCCGTAGCGAATAACCCAGTCAATATTATTACGGATCATTTCACGAATCTGCTGCGTAAATGCTGTTAAAACGCGGTCCCCCGTCTGATGCCCGTAAGTATCATTCAATTGCTTAAAATGATCAATGTCGCACAAGACAACGACAAGCGGATGATCATAACGTCGAGACCGCTCAATCTCCTCCGGCAGACGGTCAGTCATGTAACCGCGATTGAAGCATCCCGTAAGAGGATCGGTGATGGACAAAACTCTAATCTCCTCATTCGCAGCCTTCAATGATTTTTCCAGCTCCAGAATTCGTATGCCCGTATTGAGGCGGGCCATGAGTTCGGAATGACTGATAGGTTTACTCAAATAATCGTCCGCGCCGGCTTTAAGGCCTGTGAC
>JABMQV010000520.1 GCA_013203065.1 Desulfobacteraceae bacterium
GGTGTTGGGGGTTCGAATCCCTCCTGGCCTGCCATTTTTTGGGGGTTTCTGAGAAATGGTCCCATGAGGTAAGTCAGGTTTGGGAAGTCTCAAATACTGGGGAAACTGCAAAACCAATAAAACAGGGCATTCAGGAAATAGATGAAAAAGCCGGGTCAAAGGTCAAAAAAGAAGAAGGGCTCAAAAAAGAGGGGCTCCGCCCCAAAGAAGAGGCCAGTTGTAAGTTCAAATGCAGAACTTCCACAACAGAAACAGATAAAACAAGAGCCTCCCCGAAATATCCCCAGGAAGGCAATTGAAAAGAAGGGGACCGATAAAGGCTCCATTCCAACCTTCGTTGGTAAGGCTATGCAATTTTTGAGAGAGGCGAAGGTGGAACTTACAAAGGTCAAATGGCCGACTCGCAAGGAATTATTCGCCTCTACCGCCGTCGTTATTTTACTGACCCTTGTGGTCGCCTTTTTCCTGGGTCTGGTGGATTTTGGTCTCATAAAGATTATCAAGAATATTGTGGGATGAGTTTGGTGGTGCTGCCGTGGATTTAAAATGGTACATTGTTCATACCTACTCGGGTTTTGAGAACAAGGTGAAAAAGAACCTGGAGGAGAGGATAAAGACCCTTGGTCAAGAACAGTACTTTGGCGAGATCCTTGTACCCACCGAGCAAGTGGTCGAGCTTCGGAAAGGGGAGAAAAGGACCTCCTCAAGGAAATTTTACCCCGGATACATATTGGTCCAAATGGTCTTGAATGATGACACCTGGCACACTGTCAGAAATACGGCTAAGGTAACAGGCTTCGTTGGTGGAGAGGTCAGGCCACCGGCCATCTCAGATGAAGAGGCAGCTCGGATCGTCCACCAGATGGAAGAGGGGGTGAGTAAGCCAAAATCCAAATACAGCTTTGAAGAGGGTGATGAGGTCAGGGTGGTCGATGGTCCATTTAACAACTTCCAGGGGGTGGTGGATGAAATGAAGCCGGATAAGGAGAAACTGAGAGTCCTCATTACAGTGTTTGGCCGTCCTACGCCCGTAGAACTGGATTTTATACAGGTCAACAAGATCTAGAAGAGGTTCGTTATGGCAAAGAAAATAATTGTATCCGTGAAACTTCAGGTAAAGGGGGGGCAGGCTAACCCTTCTCCGCCAATAGGTCCAGCGTTGGGTCAGCACGGCGTGAACATTGCAGACTTTTGCAAGGCATTCAACGCGAAAACACAAGACCAGGTCGGCACGGTTATTCCTGTTGTCATCACAATCTATGCTGACAGGTCCTTTTCCTTCATTACAAAGACACCTCCGGCCTCGGTACTTCTGAAACAGGCGGCCCAAATAGCCAAGGGTTCAGCGGAGCCAAATCGCCAAAAGGTGGCGGAGGTGACTCGGAAGCAGGTGGAAGATATAGCAAAACTGAAGTTCGAAGACTTGAATAGCTATGATTTGGAGCATGCAAGCAGGATCATAGAGGGGACGGCCAGGAGTATGGGTATCACGGTAACCGAATCTTAGCGCTTATTAGGGGAAAGGTACAAATGACCAAAAAAGGGAAAAGATACACGAATAGTTCCCAGAAACTCGACGGACTGAAGAGGTATAGCTTTCAGGAGGCAGTGGGATTGGCGCTTGACTGTGCTTATGCAAAGTTTGACGAAAGTGTCGAATTGGCGGTTAGGTTGGGTGTAGATCCCAGGCATGCTGATCAGATGGTGAGAGGTACCGTTGTGTTGCCACACGGGGTGGGAAGAAAAGTTCGTGTGGCGGTGTTTGCCAAAGGAGAAAAAGAGAAAGAAGCCTTTGAGGCCGGTGCAGACTATGTGGGCTCTGATGACCTCGTAGAGAAGATTCAAAAGGGATGGCTTGAATTCGACAAGGCGATCGCCACGCCAGATATGATGGGTTCTGTGGGAAAACTTGGGCGCGTTTTGGGTCCAAGGGGAATGATGCCGAACGCCAAACTAGGCACGGTTACATTTGATGTGGCAAGAGCTGTTGAGGAGATTAAAGCGGGAAAGATAGATTTTAAGGTAGAGAAGGCGGGCATAGTCCATGCCCCTATGGGCAAGGTTTCATTTGGTGTGGAAAAGCTTTTGGAAAATATCGCTGCATTTGTGGATACTGTCTTGAGACTGAAACCTCCTGCCAGCAAGGGAACCTATCTGCGAAGTATTGGCATTTCAACAAGCACGGGGCCTGGAATCAGGGTTGACCCTGCATACGTGAAAGATCTTTTGAACCAATAAAGTATTTGAGCCTAGAGCTTTAGGGAAGCCATAAAACGGAGCTTGCGGCTCTTCGTCAAAGACAGTAGGTGCCCTTGCCAGAAGTATGGGGTCAAATTTCTCTACATGCTGGTTTGAGGCTTAAATGTCAATGCCTACCGAGACTGATCTTACCGAGGTTTTGGAAATACACCTCTGTCTTTGGCATATCTTTTGTCAAATGGAGAGGAGGTGAACATGAAAAGAGAAGAAAAGGAAAGGTTTGTAGCCGATCTTCATGACCGGCTTGAGAAGGCGCAGGGCACTTTTCTTGTAGATTACCAAGGGCTCGATGTGGAGGCCATAAGCCGGCTGCGTAATGAACTAAGGAAGGTTGAGACCGAATTCAAAGTTGTAAAAAATAGACTCCTGAAGCTGGCCAGTCAAGAGACCGATACCCACCTGCTCAAGGAGCATATGGAAGGGCCTTCGGCCATCGCACTCACATTTGAAGACGTCATCGGTCCCGCAAAGGTCCTGGTTGGATTTGCTAAGGGCTCTAAGCAGCTGCAGCTCAAGAATTGCCAAATATCCGGGAAGGTTGTCGATCCGGAGGGGATTAAGCGGTTGGCCGAGTTGCCGGGAAAGGATGTGCTTTTGGCTCAGACGTTGTCTGCTATGCAGGCAGTCCCTGCATCTTTGGTCAGGGTGCTGAATGGTACCGTGGTCAAGCTACTCAATGTACTGAAGGCTATTGAACAGGAAAAAGGGGAATAATTTTTTCAAGACATTACGGAGGTTGAAACATAGAGATGGCAGAAAATATCAACAAGGAAGATGTTATTGAATATATTTCGAACATGACAGTTTTGGAACTCTCGGAGCTTGTGAAAGAATTGGAGGAAAAATTTGGGGTGAGTGCTGCTGCTCCGGTCGCTGTTGCGGCCGCGGCGCCCAGTGGTCAGGCCCAGGAAGAGGAAGTTGAGAAGACCGAATTCGATGTGATCCTCTCTGCGATAGGTGACAAAAAAATTCAGGTCATTAAGGTGGTTCGTGCCATCACTGCTTTAGGCCTAAAAGAGGCCAAAGCGGTTGTGGATAGTGCACCTGCCCCGATAAAGGAAGGGGTGCCCATGGATGAGGCGGAAAGCATCAAAGGTCAGCTGGAGGAGGCTGGCGCCACCGCAGAGATCAAGTAGATCATTGTGTTACCAGGAAAATAAAGTTGGTATCAATGTGCACCTGGAGGCCAGGAACATCAGAAGTTCGCGGCCCGCAACGTGAGCTGGGATCGGCAGGGCATGTTCAAATTGTGGGCTCGGAACTTTGGGTTTTTGGCTAATATTTCAAGGAGATACCATGACTAACCAGAATGGTGCTAGCAAGCGTCCAAGATGCAATTTCGGAAAGATAGAAAAAATTGTTGAGATCCCGAGTCTGATCGATATGCAAAAGCGCTCCTATCAGCGGTTCTTGCAGGAGGGTATCCCAACCGAGGAGCGTGAGGAAGTTGGTCTTCAGGGGGCATTTAAGAGCGTCTTCCCTATACATGATTTTGCAGGCACCTCTTTATTGGAATTTGTCAAGTACGCCTTTCAAGATGTCAAATATGACGAAGAGGATTGCCTCGACAAGGGCATGACCTACGAGGCCTCCATCAGATTGACGATCCGTTTGGTGGTGTTTGATACGGATGCCGCCAATGGCACCAAGAGTATCAGGGATATCAAGGAGCAGGAGATTTATTTTGGGACCCTGCCCATGATGACGGAGCGCGGGACTTTTATTATCAACGGGACGGAAAGGGCGGTTGTCAGCCAACTCCATCGTTCCCCTGGAGCCTTTTTTGACCATGACAAGGGCAAGACCCACTCCAGCGGAAAGCTCCTCTATTCTGCCCGCATTATCCCTTTGAGGGGATCCTGGCTTGATTTTGAGTTCGACCCCAAGGATCTCATGCATGTTCGTATCGACAGAAGGCGAAAGTTTCCCGCGACGATACTCATAAAGGCGCTCGGGTACTCGACGAGAGAGATTTTGAAAGAATTCTACCAAACCGAGACCATTCAACTTGAAAAGACAAAATGCTGGCAAGAGGCCAAAATAGAGAATCTATACCAGAGGAAACTCAGTATCGATATACTCGATACCCAGACCGGGGAGGTACTGGCCAAGAAGGGCGACAAATATACCAAGAGACTCGATAAGACCCTTCAATCGGCCGGTATTACCAGGATAGCTATTGATCCTAAAGATCTGGAAGGCCGGGTAACGGCAGATGATCTGGTGGATCCTGAGACCGGCGAGGTCTTGGTTCCGGTGAACCAGACATTGACCGGTGAGGCGCTCGAGCTGCTTCAGGAAAAGGGTATGACTGAGATAGAATGTCTTGTCTTGGATGCCCAGGGTGTAAGCAGCACCATCAGAGAGACCTTGTTTTTGGACAAGATCAATACCCCTGATGAAGGCGTTCTTGACATTTATAGAAAGATGCGGCCCAGCAGCCCACCCACCCCGGAGGTGGCCAACAAATTTTTTGAAAACCTCTTTTCTAATATCAATACCTATGATCTTTCAAAGGTGGGACGGCTCAAATTGAATTATCGGCTTGGTCTGGACGTGCCCTTGAAGCAACGCACCCTAAGAAAAGAAGATATCTTGGCCACGGTCAAAGAGCTGATCAAACTGAAGGCGGCCGAGGCCATGGGAGATGATATAGATAACCTCGGGAACCGGCGCGTGAGAGCGGTTGGAGAACTCCTTGAAAATCAGTACAGGATAGGGCTCGTGAGAATGGAAAGGGCAATCAAAGAGAGGATGAGCCTCCAGGAAGTGGAGACCTTGATGCCCCATGATTTGATCAATTCGAAACCCGTGTCGGCGATGGTTAAGGAGTTTTTTGGGACAAGCCAGCTTTCACAATTTATGGATCAGACAAACCCTTTGTCTGAGGTCACGCATAAACGGAGATTGAGTGCCTTGGGACCGGGGGGGTTAACAAGAGAAAGGGCCGGTTTTGAGGTCAGAGATGTCCATCCGACCCATTATGGCAGGATTTGCCCCATAGAGACGCCTGAAGGCCCGAATATCGGGCTGATCGTATCCTTGAGCACCTATGCGAGGGTAAATGAATTCGGGTTTATCGAGACACCTTACCGGCAGGTGAAAGATGGGAGGGCAAGCAAGGATATTGAATACCTGTCCGCCCTTGACGAAAAGGACTATCCGATTGCCCAGGCCAATGCACCCCTGGATAAGAGAGGGCGGTTCATGAGGAAGGAGGCAGCAGTAAGAATAGAGGGTGAAGCTGGAAAGATCCCTGTGGAGGATGTCAAGTACATGGATGTGTCTCCAGACCAGCTCGTGAGCATTTCCGCCTCCTTGGTCCCCTTCCTGGAACATGACGATGCCAACAGGGCCCTGATGGGATCAAATATGCAGCGTCAGGCCGTTCCCCTGCTGACAGCCAAGGCCCCATTGATAGGGACCGGAATAGAAGGCGTGGTCTCCCGCGATTCCGGTGTTTCCATTATTGCCAAAAGGGATGGCGTGGTTGAGGAATTGGATGGTTCACGAATCGTTATAAGGTCCAACTCTGGATCGGATGATGACCCAGAGGTTGAAATCTATAAATTAGTCAAGTTCAAGAGATCTAATCAAAACAGCTGCTACACCCAGAAGCCCATTGTGGCGAAAGGGGATATCATCAAGAAAGGGCAGATTATCGCCGATGGCCCAGCCTCCGAGCTTGGGGAGCTTGCCTTGGGACAGAATGTGATGGTGGCATTTATGTCGTGGGGTGGATATAACTTTGAGGACTCTATGCTCCTAAGTGAAAGGGTGGTGAAGGAGGATATTTACACCTCCGTCCACATAGAGGAATTAGAGGTGGTATCCCGGGATACGAAGCTGGGTCCTGAAGAGATCACTCGGGATATCCCCAATGTGGGGGAGGAGGCCCTAAAGAATTTAGACGAAAGCGGGATTATCAAGATAGGGGCAAAGATCAAACCAAGCGATATATTGGTTGGAAAGATAACGCCAAAAGGGGAAACGCAGCTATCCCCTGAGGAGAAACTGCTCAGGGCCATATTTGGAGACAAGGCTGGTGATGTCAAGGATACCTCTCTGAGGGCTCGTCCCGGGGTCCAGGGGATCGTGATAGACGTCAAGGTGTTCTCAAGGAGAGGCATTGACAAGGACCAGCGAAGCCTCGACATCGAGGCCAAGGCAATTTCACGGCTGGAAAAGGATCTTCGAGATGAAGAGGAGGCCATCACGAGGAGCGTAAGGGAGAAATTGAAGGATATCTTGGCTGGTAAGGGGCTGAAGACAGATCTCTATGACAGGGAGACCGGGGAACTCCTTTTAAAGGCGGGGGAGGCCATAAAGCATAAGGACATAGAGAATGTTGAGATTAAATCCTGGTCCGGCGCCGACATAAAGGCAGCCATGGATGAGATTGAACGGATAGAGTCGATCCTTGAGAATTTCTCAGAAAAAATGGTTCATATAGAAAAACTTTTTAAAGATAAAATAGAGCGATTGAGTGTTGGCGACGACTTGGCCCCCGGCGTCATCAAGATGGTGAAGGTATATGTGGCAGTAAAACGTAAACTGTCTGTCGGCGATAAGATGGCCGGTCGTCATGGGAACAAGGGGGTTTTGTCCAGGGTCCTCCCTGTTGAAGATATGCCCTATTTTGCGGATGGGACTGTAGTGGATGTTATCCTGAATCCATTGGGCGTTCCGTCAAGGATGAACGCGGGACAGGTTCTGGAGACCCATTTGGGGTGGGCTTCGGCTGAACTGGGGAAACAGATTGGAAAACTCCTGGATAAAATGAACAGTCCCAATGAGTTGAGACGCAAGCTAAAGTCCATTTTTCAGAAGCAGGAGTATAATGAACTCTTTGGAGATTTGTTCGACGAAGAGCTTATTGGAAAGGCGCGTCTGCTCAAGGACGGCGTCCCAATGGCCTCACCTGTCTTTGATGGTGCAGAGGAAGATGAGATAAAAAAGTGCCTGGAGGAGGCAGGGTTACCCGTCACGGGTCAGACCACGCTTTACGATGGCAGGACAGGGGAGCCTTTTGATCAGGAAATCACCGTGGGCATTATGTATATAATGAAACTCCACCACCTGGTGGATGATAAACTGCACGCACGTTCAATCGGACCCTATTCCCTTGTAACTCAGCAGCCACTTGGTGGGAAGGCCCAGTTCGGCGGCCAGAGATTAGGAGAAATGGAGGTATGGGCCATGGAGGCATACGGCGCCGCCTATACACTCCAGGAATTCTTGACAGTCAAATCAGATGATGTGGCCGGAAGGACCCGGATGTATGAGAGGATCGTCAAGGGCAATAATGTGCTTGAGGCCGGACTCCCGGAGTCCTTCAAGGTGCTCATGAAAGAACTGCAGAGCCTAGGGCTGGAGATCCAGCTTTTCGAGGATACGCAACTATAGCCGTCTTCATAAGGTGAGATCTGAAAATCCCTGTCATGTTTTGCAGGCCCGGCCAGCCGGAGGCCGGTATCGGGAAGGCGAAGCTTTACTAAGATAACCGTGAAAGGAGAGAGGCGTTGGAAGAACTATACAGTTTTTTTGCAAAGCCCAAGGATCCATCCAGCTTTAATGCGGTGAAGATTTCTTTGGCCTCGCCAGCAAAGATTCAAGAATGGTCTTTTGGTGAGGTAAAGAAGCCAGAGACCATCAATTATAGGACGTTTAAGCCAGAAAGAGATGGCCTTTTCTGTTCAAAGATATTCGGGCCCATCAAGGACTATGAATGCAACTGTGGCAAATATAAACGAATGAAACACAGGGGCATCGTGTGCGAGAAGTGCGGCGTGGAGGTGATCCAAAGCAAGGTTCGCCGAGAACGAATGGGGCATATCAAGCTGGCCGCACCTGTGGCACATATTTGGTTCTTGAAATGCCTCCCCTCAAAGGTAGGCAATCTCCTGGATTTGACGTTGAAGGAACTGGAACGGGTCCTTTATTTTGAAGCCTATATCGTCATAGACCCCGGTGATGTGACGGATCCCCAGCTTAGGAAACGCGCCCTGCTGACGGACGAACAGCTGCACCAGGCGAGGGAGGATTACGGGGATCGATTTAAAGCGGGTATTGGGGCTGAAGCCATTCAGGCCATGCTAAAAGACCTGAAATTAGACGAACTTTCTGAAACCCTCAGAGTCGAGATGATGGCGACTCGGTCGGATGCAAAGCGGAAAAAGCTGACCAAGCGACTCAAAATTATTGATGACTTTAAGAATTCAAAAAATCGACCGGAGTGGACAATACTGAATTATATCCCTGTACTGCCGCCGGACCTCAGACCGTTAGTTCCCCTCGACGGCGGAAGATTTGCAACATCTGACTTGAATGACCTTTATCGGAGGGTGATCAACCGGAATAACCGGTTGAAAAGACTCTTGGATCTGAACGCCCCCGATATCATCGTGAGAAATGAAAAGAGGATGCTTCAGGAGGCAGTGGATGTCCTCTTTGATAATGGGAGAAGGGGAAAGGTTGTCACAGGGGCAAATAAGAGACCTTTCAAGTCGCTTAGCGACATGTTGAAGGGTAAACAGGGAAGGTTTCGGCAAAATCTCCTTGGAAAAAGAGTGGATTATTCCGGTCGCTCGGTCATCGTGGTTGGCCCCGACCTTCGTTTGCATCAGTGCGGAATCCCCAAGAAAATGGCACTAGAGCTCTTCAAGCCGTTTATCTACAACAAACTTGATGAAAAGGGATTGGTCACTACCATAAAGAGCGCCAAGAAAATGGTAGAGAGAGAACTGCCAGAGGTCTGGGATGCCCTCGATGAAGTGGTCAGGGAATACTGCGTCTTGTTGAACAGGGCACCCACCCTTCACCGTTTAGGGATGCAGGCCTTTGAACCTATCCTGATTGAAGGGAAAGCCATTCAACTCCACCCTTTGGTGTGCACTGCCTTTAACGCGGATTTTGATGGAGACCAGATGGCGGTCCATGTACCGCTGTCCATCGAGGCACAGATAGAGTCCAGGGTCCTGATGATGTCCACCAATAACATTTTGTCTCCTGCCAATGGTGACCCCATTATTGTCCCCAGCCAGGATATCGTTTTGGGTCTTTACTATATGACCAGGGAGCGGCCCTTCGCAAAGGGCGAAGGCAATGCCTTTTCAAACCCACAGGAGGTCAGAATAGCTTACGATGCGGGTGAACTGGATTTGCACGCATTGATCAAGGTCAGAATTGAAGGGAAACTTCAGGACACCAGTACGGGTCGCGTGCTTCTCCATGAAATCCTGCCCGAACCCCTTCCTTTCTCACTTATCAATAAGGTCTTGACGAAAAAAGAGCTAAGATCCCTGATCAACGAGTCTCATCGCAGGGCAGGTATCAAGGCCACGGTCATATTTGCAGACAAACTGAAAGATGTCGGTTACAAATACGCGACCCGGTCAGGGATATCCATCTCCATGAAGGATATGGTGATCCCTTCCAACAAAGAAAAAATTATCGAGAAGGCCGAAAGGGAAGTGAAAAAAATCGATGATCAATACGTCGGCGGGCTCATTACTGACGGAGAAAAGTACAACAAGGTTGTGGATATCTGGGCACAGTCCACGGAGGATGTGGCATCAGAAATGATGAGAGAAATGGCCATAGAACAGATTGTGGGGCCGGGAAATAAAAAGGTTGAGGTTAATAGCTACAACCCAATTCACATGATGTCCGACTCAGGGGCCAGGGGAAGTAAAGACCAAATGAGGCAGTTGGCCGGCATGAGGGGATTGATGGCCAAACCATCAGGAGAGATCATAGAGACCCCGATTACTTCCAACTTCAGGGAAGGCCTGACCGTCTTGCAATATTTTATTTCCACCCATGGAGCCCGAAAGGGCCTGGCTGATACCGCCCTGAAGACCGCCAACTCTGGTTATTTGACCAGACGGTTGGTTGATGTGGCGCAGGATGCGATCATCTCTGAAGAAGACTGCGGCACGATGGATGGGATTTGGGTGGATGCACTCGTGGAAGGTGGAGAGATCCTCCAAAGGGTCGGGGAGAGGATCTTGGGCAGAGTGGCCCTTCAGGATATCCATGATTCGGTCACGGGAGATCTCTTGGTGAAGGCAAATGAAGATATTAACGAAGAGCGGGTAAAGAAGATTGAGGATGCCGGACTAGAGAGAATCCTGATTCGGTCCGCATTGACATGTCAGACCAAGCACGGTGTCTGCAGAAAATGCTACGGCAGGGACTTGGGCCATGGCCATGAGGTCAATATTGGCGAGGCCGTCGGTATCATTGCCGCACAATCTATCGGGGAACCCGGTACCCAGCTTACCATGAGGACATTTCATATCGGTGGTGTCGCAAGTCAACGGGTAGAGCGGACGACAATTCAGCCCAGAAACCCCGGGAAGGTCAAGTTTTTCAATCTCAAGACCGTGGGAAACGAAGAGGGAAATCTCGTGGTCATGAGCCGTAACGGCGAAATTGCCATTCTGGGCAAAGGAGGAAGGGAGGTAGAGCGATACCCGATACAATTCGGTGCTACCTTAAGGGTTCGCGATGGTGAACGGGTTAAATCCAATCAGGTCCTGGTTGAATGGGACCCCTTTACCATACCCATCATCACTGAGGTCCCGGGAACTGTCAAATTTGGTGATATTCTGGAAGGCCGTACCATGCAGGAAAAGAGGGATAAGATTACCGGGAAGATAAGCAGGGTGATCGGTGAATCGAACGATGTTGATATAAGGCCTCGAATCTCCATCAAAGACAGCAGCGGAAAGACGGCTAGTTTGCCTGGAAGTGCAAAGGATAATAAGGCCCGTTACCACCTGCCGGTGGGTGCTATTATGATGGTCAGAGAGGGTGATAAGGTGGGACCTGGAGCGGTCTTGGGAAAGATCCCGAGAGAAACTACCAAGACCAAGGATATCACCGGAGGATTGCCGAGAGTTGCGGAACTGTTTGAAGTTAGAAAACCAAAGGAAACCGCCATAATTTCAGAGATAGATGGTGTTATTTCATTTGGGAAATACACGAAAGGCAAAAGGAGGATGGCGATTACCCCGGAGGTGGGTGAGCCAATAAATTACTTGGTTCCCAAGGGGAAGCATGTGAGTGTGCTGGAGGGGGACTATGTCAGGGCAGGCGAGGCCCTGATGGACGGTTCTGTGGATCCCCATGACATCTTAAGGATCAAGGGTATTAAAGATTTGGCCAAGTATCTGGTTAATGAGGTTCAGGAGGTATACCGACTCCAGGGCGTAAAGATTAATGATAAGCATATCGAGGTTATTGTCCGGCAGATGTTGCGACAGGTCAGTGTAACCGATCCGGGAGATTCCCGGTTTCTTTTGGGAGAGCATGTAGAAAAGTGGCGCTTTGAAGAGGGGAACAGGAAGATCATCGAGCAGGGAGGAAAACCAGCCACTGCACAACCCCTGCTTTTGGGAATTACAAAGGCCTCCCTCAGCACGGAGAGTTTTATATCGGCGGCATCCTTTCAGGAAACCACCAAGGTCTTGTCTGATGCCAGCGTAGCAGGGAAGATAGACTTTCTGAAGGGCCTAAAGGAGAATGTGATAATGGGCCGGTTGGTTCCGGCTGGCACGGGATTGAGGGCCTATAGGAATGTGGAAATGGGTGTCGCTGAACCAAACCTGGGAGAATGAACGAAGGCCTAGAGAAGTCAAGAGATTTAAATAGAAAAAAACCATGTTTTTTCTTTGTTGCCTCTGAAAAAATCTTGACAAATCAGCCGACCACATATATAAACATAAGATTTTGCTGTGTGGGAATCTTTACGCGAATCATCCGAGGGTATCCGGCATGTCTTATACGTAGGAAAGGTTGAGGAAAATTTATGCCGACCATTAATCAGCTTGTAAGGAAGGGCCGTCGTAAGTCAAAAAAGAAAGTCAAGACCCCTGCACTTCAAGGTGCACCTCAAAAGAGGGGCGTGTGCGTCAGGGTTTATACGTCAACACCCAAGAAACCGAACTCTGCCTTGAGAAAGGTTGCGAGAGTGAGGTTGACAAACGGGATTGAGGTCACATCATACATCCCCGGTATGGGCCATAATCTTCAAGAGCATTCGGTGGTATTGATTCGGGGAGGCCGAGTAAAAGACCTGCCCGGTGTCAGGTATCATATTGTTAGGGGCACAATGGATACCACCGGTGTGGATGATCGTAGACAGGGTCGATCAAAGTACGGGGCCAAGAAGCCGAAAAGACTTTGAGAGAATAATTAGTTCAACTGATTCTATCTGAATGCAAATCCCGTAACTGAAACCAGTTGGACTTTTTTTTGGAGATTTTCAATGCCCAGAAAAAAAATCGTCACCAAACGGAAAATTGCGCCAGACCCGAAGTATAATGAGGTCCTAGTGGCCAAATTTGTCAACAATTTGATGAAAAAGGGTAAAAAAAGTATTGCTCAATCGATTCTTTATGAAGCCTTTGACATCGTAGAGGCCAAGACAAAACAAGACCCCTTGGTTACCTTCCAGAATGCGCTAGAGAACGTGAGGCCTGTGGTGGAGGTAAAGTCTAGGCGGGTTGGTGGATCCACCTATCAGGTACCTACAGAAGTTAGGGGGGCCAGAAGGCAAGCCCTCAGTATTAGATGGGTTATCAGCTTTGCCGGTAGCAGAGGCGAAAAAGGCATGGCTGCCAAACTGGCAGGAGAGTTGATGGATGCGGCCAACTCAAGAGGGGCTGCGATCAAAAAGAAGGAAGATACCCACAGGATGGCTGAGGCCAACAAGGCCTTTGCCCACTATCGGTGGTAGGGAGAAGGGTTTGGTTGAGTGTTTTTTGATTTTTTGCCCTAAAGGGATCTTGAAGGAAGGCAAAAGCACTACGGCGCGCCACTAAAAGTGATCAAGGAGGTTAGGGGTATGTCAAAGAAGAAATTTGAGAGGACGAAGCCGCACATAAATGTGGGTACGATAGGTCATATAGATCACGGTAAGACGACCCTGACGGCGGCGATTACGAAGCATTTAGAAAAGAAGGGGATGGCGGATTTTATTCCGTTTGATGAGATAGACAAGGCGCCTGAGGAGAAGGAGAGAGGGATCACCATTGCAACGGCGCACGTGGAGTATCAGACAGACAATCGGCATTACGCGCATGTGGATTGTCCTGGCCATGCTGACTA
>JABMQV010000521.1 GCA_013203065.1 Desulfobacteraceae bacterium
CACCCAATCCAGGCTATGAGGAGGCCGAATACGCCGCTCTTAACAAACCCGCAGAACACGTCAAAGAGTTTCAAGGTCTTGATGGTTTGTTCGATGTAGGCATTGGCGGTCAAATCAAGCATGAAGACCCCTACCACAAGCCCGCCAGCTATTGCAAACAGGTCGGAGAACAGCGTCAGAATCGGCACCATAATCACCGAGGCGATGACCTTGGGTACCACCAAGAAACGGGTCGGATTAAAACCCATTGTAAAGAGCGCGTCGATCTCTTCAGAGATCTTCATCGTCCCGATCTCGGCGGCAAAGGCTGACCCCGATCTTCCCGCAACTATGATTGCCGTCATAATGGGTCCAAGTTCACGGACCATGGCCAGGCTCACCAGCGACGCCACGTAGATGTTGGCCCCAAATTGCTCCAATTGAACCGCCGACATGAAGGCCATAATAAGGCCCATCAAAAAACTGATTAAGGCCACGATAGGAAGTGCATCCACCCCTGTTTTCTGCATGTATAAGATGGTGTCATCCGCCCGCAGGGATTTGGGGTGAATGCACACATACAGGAATGAGAGAAAGACAGATCCGATAAATCCGACAAGGTATTTGATATCTGAGATATGGCGAAACGTCGCCTCACCGAGGCGAACAAAAATATTGGGATGGTACTTCCTGACAAATGGGGGGCTAACCTCTTCAAAGACGTCAAAATGGAGCGCAGAGAGTGTTTCCTTGGCCTCATCACTGACATTTCCGAGAGAGAACCCGCCTTTCCACTGGGTCACTGTCTTCCGCAACTCCACAAGGACCAGTACCCCGAAATCATCCAGATAGGAGACCTTCTCAAGATCCACTTCCAGGGTTGCGGGACGCCGATCCTTGATCAGAGGCACTATCTTTCTTATCATAGAACCCGCAGCGGACACGTCCATCGCCCCATGCAGATGAAGGATCGTCCCGTCATCCTCACCAGATATTTCGTAACGTATTGATGGCAGATCGCTGGAAGCCTTCATAGGCCCTTAAGGGGTTTTCTTTTTGAAATGGAATCCCTTCAAATTTTCCTCATCCATATCATATTCCCGTTTGAGAATATCCGAATCCATTTGAAAGACCACCCATCCCAGGAGACCAGAATCTTTCTCCATTACGAAGGCGATTTCCAGGCCTTTATCCCCCATGGGATGATCCCTGTCCACATGATACGGGGTAAGCACCCTGTGAAGTGAATCCTTATCCCCCTCAAACACAACCCCGGCGTAACTGCTCCCCACCATGGTTGTGATATCTTTTTCTCCCTTGATAGAAAAGGCATCAAACACTCTCTTCTCTCTATCGAGCAGGACCAAGCCTTTGTAGGGAACGCCACTACCTTTCAGAATCCCGAAAAACTCCTTCATCTGTTTAGTTGTCTTTGATCTCTCACCGGCTGAAAAGGGTTTGATCAAAAGGGTTTTGAGGAAGAGATAATCTTTTGATAACTGATTTCGCAGGTATTCTTTCTTGACATCTGTCGCTTTGTAGCCCTTTGAAAAATAGGGATAACCAAAAAATATAGCCAGCGCCATCATCCCCAGGACGATGAAAGAGGGTATGAGCCAATACCGAGCCCGCCGATATCTCCTCTGCAGCTTTTCGACGGACGTGACATCTCTACCCAGGGAAAGCACACCCTGGAAGTTGTGGTGACCGTCATACAGAACGGTTGTACTGGTGGATATAAAGCGGACACCTTTTTCAGGGTGCCTTATCTTGAGCACCTTTTCGCTCACGGAGTGCTTGGATTGCACCTCTTCAATGAATTTTCTATAGACGTCAGGTTCTTCATAGATTTCATCCGCAGACTTACGGTGGAATTGACGCCACTCCCTGCCGTAAACCCTTTCGGCAGCGCTGTTCCATACCAGGACCTTGCCGTCCTGATCGGTCAAAATAACCGCATCAGGAATCTGGTTGCAGAATTCCTTGAGTCCATAAACGATCTGGCTGACATTGTCGAGACGTTGAGCCAGGAGCCTGGCGATCTCCCTGGCTATTGCAGAAAACTCATTGAGGAAGGGGGTCACCTCCTCCTTGGGGATTCGGATGACTTTCACATCACTCCCGGCCTTTACGGATGCCGTTCTCTTGGCACCCAGCAGGAACGACATTTCCCCGAAAAGAGACCCAGCCTCACTGACCTCAGTGATTTTGTTGTCCCCTTTAAGAATGTCCACCTGCCCTGAAACCAGGATATAGAGGTCTTGTGAAGGATCGCCCTCCAGGAAGATTGTCTGACCAACCTTGAAAGTCGTGACATATTTTTCAAGGGCCGGATTATCTAGAATTTCATCTAGCATGCTAATTTATTTAACCTAACTCCTCTCCTTTCTGTTCCAGCAGTTGGGCGATCTCTTGACCGGCCAAGACAGATCTTGCGGCCTCAAGGGCCTCTTCCGCCTTACGTCCGCCTTGGGAATCCAGCTCTGCCTTGCCATAAATCATGTTGACGAGTCCAGCCATGTCTGTCTCTTCTGCCGGTCCTGCGGGCACATAACCCTCTTCCTTTCCTTCCACGCTCCTGACAAAACCCGCTTTAAGAAGATCTCCGAGAGCCCCTCCCACTTGATTTTCCGGCTGTCTGAGGCGGCGGGATAGGCTTTCACGATTTACCATTCTCTTTCCTTTGAATGCTTCAAACACCGCCACCAGGACATCAATGCACAGTGCCAACCTTGCGGCAACGGTCATTGTCCCCCTCTGAGGGAGATAGATGCGCCAGGCCTTCACGGCAAAGGATAATTCTGCCCCCATCAAAAAGATGATCCATGCCACATATATCCAGAGCAAAAAGAGCGGGATTGTTGCAAAAGAGCCATAGATGGCATTGTATCGTGTGACCCCGATCTGGAGCTTCAAATAGAGGGCCTGGACCACTATCCAGCCAATTCCGCCAACGATCCCACCGGCCAAAGCCGGCCAGGGTGCAACCCTTGTATTGGGAAGAACGCGATAAAGTGCCGTGAAGGTAAAGACTACCACAGCCCCCGGAACCATTTTGAGCAGCAGCGGCACCGTCCATGACCCAGGCAGGATGGCCTTCAGCCTGGCAAGCAAATCAGGGCTTTCCAGCACTGTCGTGGCGGCAAGCCCCACATTTATGGCTATGGGGAGCAGAATGATAACGGCCAGATAGTTCAGTATTTTAAGCCCGAAAGGCCTGCCCTTCTCAATCTGCCATATGGCGTTCATGGACTGTTCCAGGCTGTTGAAAAAGGGGATCACAATAATCATTACGCCAAGGATCCCTGCGAGGCCCAGTGTTGCAAAATTGGTACGGTTAATATAGTCAAAAACCTTATCTACGGCAGCCCTCAGGTGAATGGAGAGTGTCTCCTGGGCCAGGACTTTTGGAGATTCTTGTTCACTTCCAGCCCCTTGCATGCCTTTTCCCGCAACCTCATTGGAAGGTTCCAAGGCTATGAGCTTATCAAAGAAACGATAGGCCTCTAAACGAGACCTGTTTTCGTCCCCAATGCCTTTCACGACTGCGGTTCCCATGGCAAGCATGGGTACGATGGAAATAAAGGCCATGAGCGTCAGCCCCCTGGCCCTCAAAGTGATGGCATCACGCCGCATCTTCTCAACCACTATATAGAAGATCCGCGCAACTACCTTCAAGGGGCGCTGCCAAAGGGGAATTTCGGCGCTGGGTTCTTTCCAGATCCATGAAAAAATGGCATTCTTGGTCCTTTTCACCTGGCCCGGCACGGCTTTTTTTCGCTGCTTTCTCAAAGCCATTTTATGCCACATACCCATTGTCTGAGGAAAAACGTGGCCTCAATATGTCTCCGTTTAACAACTATCCCTTTTTTTACCGAAATCATATTACAACAAAGGGGCTTGTTGATGCAAGCCTTGATGCCCTCGGGAGGTCTCCGAACCGGCTCTTACCCACTTCCCGGTTGCCAAAACCGATCTCTTTCCCCGTACACGCGAAGCAGTCAAACAAGCCGCTTTTGCTCAGTGCCTGAACGAAAATGGGGTCGTTTCTGGTTTTGGATCAAGAAAAGGAAAGAAATTGCAGCCTGTCCAAAATCCTGAG
>JABMQV010000056.1 GCA_013203065.1 Desulfobacteraceae bacterium
CATAGAAAACATCTTTCAGCAGCGGCAGCATCCCCAGCACCGTGGTGAGAGCAGCCATGGTGACCGGCCTCAAACGACTGACGGACGAATCGAGCACCGCTGCATAGGGAGGTTTGCCGGAACGGATCTCCAGATCGATCTGGTCAATAAGAACCACCGCATTCTTGATGAGCATGCCTGAGAGTCCAAGAAATCCAAGGATGCACATGAACCCGAAGGGCTGCCTCGTGAGAAGAAGGCCGGCAGTTACCCCTATGGTGGCTAGCGGAAGGCAGAGAAAGATGATCACTGTTTGCCGCACTGCGTTGAACAAGACCACCACCGTGAATATCATGGCCAGAAAATAGACCGGCACCAATTGAAACAGTCCCTTTTTTGCATCGACGGAGCCTTCATACTCCCCGCCCCACTCCAGTCCATAACCCTGTGGCAGCTTCATATCCTCTATCTTTGGTCGCAAACGGCTGAAAAGTACACTGGCATTTCCGTACAGGGGGTTGCATCGGGCCGTGATGGTTCGCTGCCGGTCTTCCCGTCTGATTATCGGGTCTTCCCATTGGGTCCCCATTTCGGTGACGATCTGCCTCAGGGGCACAGTCCGACCTGTAGCCGGGCTGAAAACCACGATATCATTTATCTGGTCCACTGTCCCGCGTTCGTTCTCCGGCGCCTTGACCATGATGGGGATCTGCTTGTCTTGTTCGCGATAAAGGCCGATGGTTTTACCCGAAAAGTTCATGGCCAGGGCATCGGCGACCCGAGGTCGTGTAATCCCCAGGCGACGTGCCGTGGTTTCGGCCACCTGTGGCCGCAGTGTCAGAACTTTCTGACGCCAATCATCCCGGATGTCCGTGGCCATGGGGTCTGCGGCCATAATCCCTTGTGCCTTTTGGGATAGTCGTTTTAACACCTCAATGTCAGGTCCACGGAATCGAGCCTCAATTTTTCCACCTTTGTCCATGCCACGAACAAATTTCTTAAGCACAATCTCTGCGTTCAAGAAATGATCAGCGGCGTAATTTCGGATATTGGAAATGAGGCTATCGATACTGCGATGATCCTTAACGGTGACCAGGATCTGGCCATAACTGGTATTGGGCATTTGCGGTTCGTAGGTAAGCACAAACCGCAAGGCGCCTTGTCCTATAAAAGTGGTTGTTGCCGCCACCTCATCCAACCCGGACAGGTAGTCTTCAAGCCGTTCCATATCTGCGGCGGTTTTTTCCAAATGGGTGCCTTCCGGTCTCCAGTAGTTAATCATAAACTGATTGCGACTGTCATTGGGGAAAAAACTGTTTTCCACGTGGCCCAAGCCCCAAATAGCGGTAGCCAGCAACCCTATCAGGAGCACCAGAAACAGGGCGCGATGACTAAGACAGAGGTCAAGAAATCGACGGTAAAGGCTGAAGACATGCCCTCCATAGGGATCGGCCACCTTGTCGGTCTTTTTCCTTGGCAGAAACTGGACGCAAAAGAGCGGCGTCAAGGTGATGGCCAGCACCCAGCTCAGTCCCAAGGAGATGGCTATCACCAAAAATAGACTTAAAAGGAACTCGCCTGTGGTATCCTTGGAGGTGCCAATGGCGGCAAAGGCAAGGACCGCCACAAAAGTAGCGCCTAACAACGGCCATGCGGTCTGGGTCACGGTCTCCACGGCTGCCATTTTGCGCCCCATTCCCTGTTGGACACGGACCAGAATGCCGTCGGTTACCACAATGGCGTTGTCCACCAGCATCCCCAGGGCCAGGATCAAGGCGCCCAGCGAAATCATCTGAAGATCAATAGCCATTACTCTCATCCCTATGAAGGTGCCCAGGATGGTCAGCAGCAGGGTGACGCCCATGAGAATGCCGCTTGACAGTCCCATGGTAATGCAAAGCACAATGATAACGATGGCTACGGCTTCCAAAAGATTGACGATAAAAGTTTTTACTGAAGAAGAAACCAAATCCGACTGGTAGGCGATAACTTCCAGCTCCATGCCTACGGGCGCATCGCCTTTGAGCGCTTCGATACGTTTTCGCACTGCTTTGCCCATTTCAACCACATTGCCGCCGTCCACCGTGGAAATGCCAAGCCCAAGGGCCGACTGACCATTGTAGCGCAGCAGCCATCTGGAGGGGTCCTGGTAGCCCCTCCGGATGGTCGCCACGTCTTTGAGATAAATCAGGTTCCCCTTACGGTCGCTTTGCACCAAGAGATCTCCCAGGTTTTCCACTGCGGTAAACTGACCGGTGGGATTCATGCGGATATAGTCTTCGTCCACCTCCACCTTTCCTGCATCCACCACTTGGTTTTGCCGGTTCAAGGTATTGGCGATCTCCTCCAAGGATATTCCCAGTTCGGACATCCGTGCCCGGGATATCTCCAGGGTGATCGTTTCTTGCTGATCACCCCAGATCTCAACACGGGCAACATCTTTGACCAAAAGCAGTTCACGCTTTAGAAAATCCGCGTAATTTTCCATCTCTTCGTATGTGTATCCGTCG
Organism: Desulfobacteraceae bacterium; assembly: GCA_013203065.1. The sequence continues at coordinate 2,490 of JABMQV010000056.1, forward strand.
CCTGTCAGCGCAAAGAACACCCCGTACACGTCGCCAAAATCGTCGTTGACGAGGGAGGGTCCGGCGCCTTGCGGTAACCGACCCTGGACATCGGAAACCTTGCGGCGCAGTTCGTCCCAGATTTGGGGCATGCCTTTGCTGGGAAACATGTTTTTGATGTCCACATAGATGATGGATAGTCCTGCCCGGGAGATGGATCGAATCTTCTTGATTTGTGACATTTGCTGAACCGCTTTCTCAATCCGGTCAGTGACCTCCTGTTCCACCTCTTTGGCTGAGGCGCCCGGGTAAGGGGTTGAGACCACGGCGGTCTTGATGGTAAACGTGGGAAACTCCAGCTTGCCCAGTCTTTGATAGGATAAAAGCCCCCCCCCGATGATTATCAGCGTCAGGAAATAGGAGACCGTCTTTTTCGAAATAGCATATTCGGTGATCTTCATGAATGCCCCTCCCGGTCCTTATGGAGAATGCTAACTTCCTGGCCGTCACGAAGTAACTTGGCCCCTGCAGTGACCACTCGGTCTCCGGCCTTCAGGCCCGAAAGGACCTGGATGGCGTTACCGCGAAGCGTACCGGTAGTGATCCGCCGTTTGATGACGCGCATGGTCCGGGGATCGATCTTCCACACACAGGAATATCCTTCTGCATCGGCAAACACTGCCCCTGCCGGGAGAATAAAACCGGAGTCCTGTTGTCCGGGGCTTTTCAGGGAGACGCTCACCGTGGCTGCCATTCCCGACTCCACTACGACATCCTCAGGGATATGGAGGATAACCGTCATAGGGTAACTCTGATTGGCGCTGTCGGTTTTGAGGCCCACTTCCTCTATAGTCCCCTCAAAACGAAGGTTTGGATAGGTGTCAAGAGTGCAGGTCACATGAGTGAAGAGGGACCTGCGGACCACCAGATCTTCGGGAATGGCGGTGTGCACTTCCACGTTGGAGAAATCGAGCAGGGATAAAATGGGATCTCTCTCTTTGACGTTTTCATGGTTTTCCACGTATTTACGGTTCACATACCCTGTAAAGGGCGCGGTCAGCCTGGTGTCGGCTAGTGCATGTTTTGCAGCCTTCAGATCCGCTGAAAGGCTTCTGATCCTTGCTTGGGCAGCCTCGATATCTTCTTTGCGGGCACCGCGCCGCCCCTTTTTCAGCTTCTGAGTCGTGGCTTCTACCTGGGCCTTGGCCGTTTCAAAAGCCGCATTAACGTGATCGTATTCGGACTGAGAGACGATTTTTCCCGCAGCCAAGGTCTGGTATCGCATGTGGCTGTTTTTGGCCTCGGTCAACCGGGCTTGGGCTGCTTTCAAATCGGCTTCGATCATGGCGATGTCTTCGGCCCTGGCCCCGACCCGCATGGCCTTCAAGTTAGCCTGTGCTTCATCCAGCGTTGCAGTAAGGCGCGTCACGTTGATTTCAAAATCCCGTGGATCAATCCGGGCGATGATATCCCCCTGGGCCACTCGTTGACCGATGCGGACATCGAATTGGATGAGAGGGCCGTCCACCCGAAAGGCGAGTTTGGTGTCTGAAGCAGCTTTGACTAACCCGGGAAACGAGCGGGTTTCATTAGTACTCGCTTCTGACAAATAGATTGTCTTGACGGGCCGGATCATAGGTACAGGAACTTCTACGCCATTAGCGGTTGTCCTGAAGTGCCAGAATAGAGTCGCGCCCAGCAGGGCAACAAACCCCAATGCGACTAGGCCGATGACGGTTTTTTTCTTAGATGGTCGTCTGTTTTTCATGGTTGCTTTTCCTTGCTTTTGGAGTAAGTCTGCCGTGATGTATCCATACTGAATGATAGATCTGACCGAATTGAGAAAACGCCGCAGCCATTTGCAGCCCCAAAGGACTTTTGCCTCTTTCAGGAACTTCACCCTGCCAGCTGATGAAGATGCTCAGGTCATTGTCCAAGGCAAAGTTGCGGAACAGTCTGATATCCCTGAGATCCTTGTCGTGATCCGGCGATGAGAGTTGATGAAAAGCCAGAGCAGCCTTGTCTCTATCCTGATGCGAGTATGCCCGCAAATGTACGATCTCAATGCAATCCATGGCACCCCCTTGCTTTTGGGTTTATTGAAAAATGGATCAGGCTCCGAGCAAGATATCTAAAGCCAAAATCGTGCCAAATTTTTTATGTATGAATAACAGATAGTTGCTGAAATGGAGAGTGAATAACTGGCATATGGAACAGTTTTA
>JABMQV010000522.1 GCA_013203065.1 Desulfobacteraceae bacterium
GATGGCATTGTCCAGTGCGGTCCTCCAGGGAAGGAGGAGGTCCTTTTGCTGCATATAGGCCACTTGGCCCCGGATGTTGGGGACCTCCTGTCCGTCTAACCGGATCCTGCCCAGATCGATGGACGTGAGCCCTGCCATGGCGTTGAAGAGGGTGCTCTTCCCACACCCGCTGGGCCCCACGATGCTGATGATTTCCCCCGGACCCACCTCCAGAGAGACATCTTGAAGGACCTCCAGGGTCGTGTCTTCTTTGTAAAAGGCCTTGCAGATTCCCTCTACCACCAGCAAAGGGACCTCGGTGTTCTCCGCTGCCAACGTCTTCTCCTAAGGCCCCTTCTCTCCGTGAGCTTTGCCGATACGAACCACCTTTTCCACCACCTCCCGGGGGTTTTGTCCCAACACGCGGATCATGGGCTCCTTTCCCACATCTCCGTCGTCAAAGACCAGATCGGGCATGGTGTGGAGGCCCTTAAGCGCCTGGTGGGTGCCCCACTCCAGACTGGACCCTTCCCGTTCCTTTACCTCTAGGGTCTCATCTCGCCGATCAAAGGAGGCCATGGAAAGGCCAAGTGCATTGCAGGTATCCAGTATGTCTGTGCTGTAACGAATGTTCATGGCGGATCGGAACTCCGGATCATAATGCATGGCCGCAAGGACCACCCGTGCAATGTGCCGGGTTGCCCCAAATGAAGGTTTCCTCGAGATCAGGAGCTGGTCTCCCACCTGGCTGATCCGTCCGGGTACCCCTGCCACTTCCTGGTAATCCAGGGCACCGGGAAGGGCATAAACGAAATTGGAGCGGACCTCCGGAATCAGGAAACCCAGGGGATGCCTGGCCAACAGATCAAGCGCCTTTCCCAGATCCTCAAGAATGTTTTCCCGTTCTTTCAGGATGAAGATATGGGCATAGGGGTTGGTGGGGCCCTGTCCGGATCCGATCTCCAGACCCATGGAGATGGCCCGTGTGATGAATCGCTTGGCCTCTCCCACGGCAGTCGAAATTGAGAGGCCCTGGGCCAGGAAGGTGGCCAGGGCCGCCGAAAGGGTACATCCGGTTCCGTGGGTTGTTGGCCGGTCGATACGGGCGGCCTTAAAGGGCTGAAAGGACTGGCCGTCAAACAAAAGGTCCACTATCTCCTCTTCCATGTGCCCCCCCTTTATCAACACATAGCGGGACCCCATGGCATGGATGTGTCTGGCAGATTCTTCCATCTCTGCAATATTTGTCACCGGAAAGCCGCACAGCAACGCCGCCTCTGAAAGGTTGGGGGTGACCAGGTGGGCCAGGGGCAACAACTCTTGTTTCAAGGTCTCCACAGCATCTTCTGAAAGAAGGGGATCTCCGCTCGTGGCCACCATGACTGGATCTACCACCAGCGGTTGAACACCGTATTTCCTTATCCCCGCTGCCACACACCTTACGATCTCCGGATTTGCAAGCATCCCGGTCTTTGCGGCGTCTGCGCCAATGTCTGAAAGGACTGATTCCAACTGCTGCTCGATGAATGGGATGGGTACGGGATGCACCCCTTGAACGCCAATGGTATTTTGAGCGGTGAGTGCCGTAATCACGCTCATGCCATAACCGCCCAGGACGGTGATGGCTTTCAGGTCCGCCTGGATTCCGGCACCACCACCGGAGTCGGAACCTGCAATGGTCAAAATTCGTTTCATGTTTCTTCCTTCCAATTGACCTACCCCCTTTCCCACCACGCAAAGGCGATGACCAGGAGGAGGGAGCTTAACATCACTCCGTATTCCACGGGGGTGAGACGATATTCCCTTCGCCATGAGCGGTCTTTTCGCAAAAATCCCCTTGACTCCATGGCGATTGCCAGTTCGTCGGAGAGGACAAATGATTGGACCAGGAGGGGCATCAGCAGGGCCATGAAGTTGGGAATGTTTCTGATTCTTGGCCTGAGGTCGATTCCCCTGGACTGCTGGGCATCCATAATGTGGCGGATTCTTCGGCCGATCAGGGGGACATAACGCATGCCCCCTGTCAGGATAAAGGCAAACGCATGGGGGACCCCCATTTTTTTGAGAGCATCTCCCAATTCGTCCGGACCGAGTTTATGGAAAAAGATAAAGGATACGGTGAGGAGATTGAGGAGCCTCAGGGAGAGCAACAGGGCCGTCTGGGTATCAAAGGAAAGATAGGCAATCACAAAGACAAGGGCCACCATAGTCCAGGCCAGCCGCAGGGAACGGATCAATGCCTTTCCATTCCCCAGCAGGGGTAACGCCACAAAAACGATCACCCCTTCGGCGACCAGGGTGTATGGCCTTTGTGCGACAAATACCGCGGCGATGGCCAGGACCCCCAGTGCGAGTTTTGTCCTAGGGTCTAACCGCTGCAAACCGCTTCTCCTCTCCGTCATCAAAAAACGCCTCCATTTCCCTTCCTTCCGGCGCCCCCAGGGCCCCAAGCCGGATCAGACGGTCGTTCTGAAGAAGATCATGGGGAGTTCCCTGGGCCACCAGGTTCCCTTCATGGAGGACTATCCATCGATCTGCAGCGGCCTGGGCGAAACCAAGGTCGTGAGTGACAAGGAGCGTTGTAAACCCTCGCTCACAAAGTTCCGCCAAAAGCCGTACCATGGTCTCCTTGAAATGCCCGTCCTGCCCTGTCGTGGGTTCATCAAGCACAAGGAGCTTTGGGCGCATGGTTAGGATCGATGAAATGGCAACCCGCTTTTTTTCGCCTTCGCTGAGCCGGTAAGGGGATCGATCCAAGAGCGGGCCCAGATCAAAGAGAGTGGAAATCTCTTTTATCCATCCATCATATGCCATCCCGAGCATCTTTGGTCCCACGTTCAGTTCATCCGCCACCCTGCTCTTAAAAAACTGGTCGTTTGGATTTTGAAAGGAAAGCCCCACATGGGCTGAGATCTCGGAAGGGGCTTTTCCTTTAATCCCCTTTCCGTGAAAGCTCACCTCTCCTCCGGCTGGTCGCAGGAGCCCGTTTAGGTGTTTGACCAAGGTGGTCTTCCCTGCCCCGTTTCTCCCGATAAGGGCAACCGTCTCCCCGCTGCTGAGTTCAAAAGAAACATCTTTGAGGATCTCCTTGCCTTCAATTCGGCATGAAAGGTCGCGGGCTGCCAGGACAGGTTTCTTGTCAGGGAATTCGCGTTTCTTTTTTTCAGGGTACCGGGGGAGCAGGTGGTTGTCCAAAAAGACCTCAAAGGCCGCTTGTGGGGCGCCGTCAAAAGAGATTTTTCCATGAGTGACAACGAGACACCGTGAGCTGTCCCGCAAAAAGGCCCCTATCTTCTGCTCCACAACCACAACGGTCTTTCCCTTCCGGTGGATGCCGCGTAAAAGCTCGCGAACCCGTTTTGCGCCTGCCCAATCGAGGTTGGCGAAAGGCTCATCCAGCAGCAAAACAGAAGGGTCAAGGCATAAGATGGAGGCGATGGAGACCAATCGTTTCTCCCCGCC
>JABMQV010000523.1 GCA_013203065.1 Desulfobacteraceae bacterium
CTCGGGAGCCACCCGCAGTTTGCTCTTTTTTCGATTTATGGTTAATGCCTCCATCAACACCTCCTCCAAAGATCTATTGAGATATTCTATTAATCTTATTCTTTATATGTTCACCCTCTGTTTAAAGGAATCTGTCAAGGCAAGATTGAGGTTTAACTTTAACTCCTTTTTGGAAAGACCCAGCGCCAGGCCAATGAGTTGTGGGAGATAGAGCACCGGGATGGCCAAATCCTCACCACTGGCCTTGGAAATTGGCTCCTGGAATGCCTCCAGGTTCATCTCGCACATGGGACAGACCGTAACAATGCAGTCAGCCCCCTGGGCGGCCTTGAGGAGTGATCCGGTCAGTTCCATGGCCACATCCTTTTTGGTCGTCATCAAGGCGGCCCCGCAGCACTTGGCGCCCATTTCCCAGGGATGTACGTCAGCCCCAAGCGCCCGTATCAGCGGTTCGAGGGATCGGGGCTGCTCGTGATCGTCATAGGTGGCGTAAGGCCTGACTGCCTGGCACCCATAATAAATGGCCACCCCTAAACCCGCAAGGTTTTTCTCTACCAGGGGCGCAATGGCCTCGAGGTCGACGTCATTAACCATGATATCAAGCAAATGACGCACCTTTACACCGCCATTGTAAGCCAGGCCTTCCTCTTCAAGGGCCTCATTTATCTTGCCCATGAGTGTTCCATCCTGTTGAACGTGGTCCTCCACCTTCCTCAGGTTCAGGTAACAGGCGCTGCACGGGATCATGATATCGGCATCCATATCCATCCCTTCGGCCAGGGCCAGGTTACGGGCAGCCAAGACCATCGAGAGAAGATAACTGGTTGCATCAGCCGCGCTGGCCCCGCAACAGGTCCAATCATTCAACTCCGTCAGTTCCGCCCCCAGCGCCCCCATTGCGGCCCGGGTGGATACATCATATTCAAGCGCCATACCCTCCAGCGAACACCCCGGATAGTAGATATATTTCATTATGATCTAGCCTCCAGTTCTTCAACCTTGCGGAAAAGCTTGTCGAACCTTCCCTCGAAATATTTCACCTTACCCTTCTCATCCCTTATGGGGACCAGTATCGGCAGCTGAAAGGGAATCTTCCCTTTTCTCATGAGTTTCAGTCCCAGAACGGTAAACCCCAGGGGCAGAAAAGGGTCTTTTAGGGAAAAGAAATAGCGGTTTATAAATTCCATCTCCCTTACCCGACCATAACGCTCAACGGTCTTGATAAAGGCATCGTAGAAATTGCTGCTTTGCTTGTGTTTCTTGATTCCCTGGGCCGCTGCCAACCGCTTGAGAGCACCCATGGTCTCCGTGAGTTTGAGCCCCCGGGGGCACCGCAGGGTGCAGTAATAGCAGGCAGAGCACAGATAGAAGGTCTTGCTGTTGAAGACCTCATCTGTTTCCCCCAGTTGTGCCAACCGCCACAGGTGCCTGGGAGTGAGATCCATGCCGAATGAATTGGCGCAAGAACCGCTACAAGTGCCGCACTGCATGCATGCCCGAACTTTTTCCTGCACCGACTCCAAGAGATCGGATTCGCCAACGGGTATGCCAAGATCAGTCTGTTTTCGGGTCATCTCGGTCCATCTCCTATTTACTTCATCACGCTACACAACATTCTCCAGTGCCGCATCGATCACCTCAAACACCTGTTGGTCCCTGTAGCCATGAAGCACCGAGGCGCTGTTGGGACACACCGCAGCGCAGGAACCGCAGCCCTGGCACATGAGTTCATTTACCACAATCATCTCTTCGTCTTCGTCATGGTGACGAGCCTCATAGGGACAGAAGGCCACGCATCGCTCGCACAGGGCGCAGAGGCTATGACGCACCTCGGCCACAACACTCCCTGAGGCCAGCCTATCACTGTTCAAGATCCTCAAGGCCCGCTGTGCGGAAGCGTCCGCCATGGCGATGGATTCCTTAATGGAGCGGGGAGAATGGGCCAGGCCGCACATGAATACCCCTTCCTTAATAAAATCCACAGGGCGCCACTTGGATTCAGCCTCTTGATAAAAGCCGTCCTGGTTGACCTCCACACCGAATTGTTCCGCCACTTCTCTCCCCGCGTCAGGGACTATGCCGGTACTCAGGACCAACAGGTCCGGTTCCAGCAACCATTCCCTCCCCAGGATCGGATCAAGGGCGGAAAGCCTTGGCCGGCCGTCTTCCACCGTCACTTCCGGTTTTTGGCTGACATCATAGGGCACAAAGATTACCCCGGCCTTTCGGGCCTTGCTGTAATAGGTCTCCATGAAACCGTAAGACATCATGTCCCTGTAAAATATATAGATATCCATCTCAGGGTTTTGCTCCTTGAGAAACAGGGCATTCTTGAGGGCGGATTGACAGCATATCCTACTGCAATAGTTGCGCGGCTCTTCTCTGGAGTCCACACACTGTATCATGGCCACGCTATTCAAACTGGCGGGCTCCACCCCCCCCTCTGCAAGCTTCTCTTCAAGATCGTGCTGGGTGAGGATCGCCTCGCTCTCTCCGTATGAATAACTCTCTGTCTTTGCCTCTATAGCGCCGGTGGCCAGAACCGTCACCCCGTGATCCAGGGTTTCACCCTGCCCATCTTCCTTCTCGATGGAGGTTGAGAAATTGCCCACGTGTCCCTGTGAATAAATAATCTTTGCTCCCGTATGCGTCCGCATGAGGGGATGTTTTTCCACCTTGGATATGCTCTCCTCCAGGAGTTCCTGGGGAGAGTGTCCTTCGATGGTCCTGTGGAGGGTTCTCGCGTTGCCACCCAGTTCCGCTGCCTTTTCAACCAGCGTCACCTCAAAGCCGTGATCCGCGATGGCCAGGCCGGCCGTCATCCCCGCAATGCCGCCGCCCACCACCAAGGCCTTTTGAACAATCCTGGAGGTTGCCACCGGTAACGGATCCATGCCCTTCAATTTCCCTATGCCCATGGAGAGCACCGCTCGAACCTCCTGATGTATGGCCTCTTTTTCCGTGTCCCTGCCGGGGAAGGCAAGGGTGCGGATGTCCACCACCTCCATTAGCTCCGGATTCAGTTCGGCGGACCGGCCCAGTTCCCTCAGTTTCCTGGCATAGACATAGGGCATACAGGCCGCGATCAAGATGCGATTTGCCGAATTGCCCTGAAGGGTCTCTTTAAGCTCATCCCACCCCTCCTGAGTGCAGAGGCTGTCAACGGCGTGGACCCCCCTGACGCTGCCCTGTCCCTCAAGCCAGGCGGAGATTTCATCAAAATCGGCTGACTCCGATAAGGTGCCCCCACACTTGCACAGTACGGCCAAGACCTGGGGCATTTCCCGTGAGACATCCCTAAAGCCGGTCTCGGGTGAAACCTCTTCTGCAAGCCCACCCCCCTTGGAATGGATCAACCTTGAGGCCTCGAGGGATGCTGAACTTGCCTGGATGACCGATTCGGAGATGTCCCGCAGGCCTGAAAATGACCCTCCCACCAGGACACCCTCGCTGCTGGTGCGTGAAAGGGAAAAATCCTCCACCTGGCAGAACCCCCAGGGATTCAACGCCACCCCGCACGTTTCCGCCACTTGCTCGGCACCTGTCGGGGGTCTCTGACCCGCAGCCAGGACAACCAGGTCAAAATCCTCTTCATGCTTCGTACCGGTGATGTCCGCATAGGGTACCCTCAGCCTCCCGTCATCCTTTCCCGTGGTTTCAACGGAATGTACGCGGCTTCTTTCAAAGTGAACCCCGGATTCCTTTTCCGCCCGATCCCGGTACCTCTGAAAATCCTTCCCGAAGGTACGCATGTCCATGTAGAAAATGGTCGTGTCAATCTGTCCTTCGCTCTTTTCTTTTGCCAGAAGGGCCTCTTTGATAGCAAACATGCAGCAGGCGGATGAACAAAAGTCTGCGTCTGCCTGTTGGTCCCGAGATCCCACGCACTGAAGCCACGCGATTTTTTTGACCTCTTTCCCGTCACTGGGTCTCAAAATTTTTCCTTGATTCGGGCCTGTGCCGCTCACCATCCGTTCAAACTGCAGACTGGTCACCACATTGGGAAACAGGCCGTAACCATAAGTATTCTTGCCTGTGGAGGGATCGTAGGAATCAAACCCCCCTGCCAGGATCACAGATCCGACTTCCATTTCCTTGACGCCGGCACTTTGAATATCATGGTAGAGGTTGACGATTAACGGGATGAGGTTATCCGGGTCAAAGGGTTTCATCAGATAATCATGGGCCCCTATTTTCATGGCCTCCACCGCGGTCTCAACCGTGGCGTATGCGGTCATCATCACCACCGGCAGGTCGGGGCGCATCTCCTTCGCACGCTTGAGCACTTCCACGCCATCCATGCCCGGCATCTTGATATCCAGAAGCTTCAGGTGAAAATGCTCTTTGGACATCTTTTCGAGGGCCTCTGTCCCCGATTCTGCCATGTCCACATCGAAGCCCTCA
>JABMQV010000524.1 GCA_013203065.1 Desulfobacteraceae bacterium
GTACAGGTTTGGGTCTTTCCGTTTCAGCCCGTATTGTGAAAGAGCATAATGGGACGATGGAAATTGATTCGGTGATAGGTAAGGGAACCGTGGCAACTTTGTACTTTCCTGCAAGCAATACAGTATAAGGAGAAAATAGATGTCTATAAAGCATGTATTCCCATTAGATCCTATTTTAGTTGTTGACGACGAGGTTTCCGCACTCGACAGTTTTGAGATCTCACTTTACTCTGCAGGATTTTCAAATGTCATAACATGTAATGATAGCCGGAAAGTGATGGAGATCCTGAGAGGAAGAAATGTGGAATTGGTGTTTCTCGACCTGATTATGCCTTTTGTTTCCGGTGAACAGCTTATCGTCGAAATAAAAAAGGAGTTCCCGGAGATCTGCGTCATCGTTGTGACGGCCGTTGGGGATATCGACACCGTTGTTGAATGCATTCGTAACGGCGCAACGGACTATTTGCTCAAACCTGTGGAAAAGGCTCATCTCAAAAATCGGGTTCTTAAATCTCTCGAAATGAGGGAACTGCAGCAGGAAAATGCTGCTTTGCGAGAACGCCTTTTGAACGGTCGTATTGAACATGCGGAATTCTTCAGAGAGATAGTCACTCAGAATGTCCGGATGTTATCTATCTTTCAATACTGTGAATCTATAGCCAGAAGCAGCTATCCGATACTGATTACTGGCAAGACTGGGACGGGCAAAGAGTTGATCGCAAAGGCAATTCATGGAATAAGTGGGCGCTCCGGTGAATTGGTGGCTGTCAATATCGCCGCTTTCGACGACACTCTTTTTGCAGACACCCTATTTGGACATGTAAAGGGGGCCTTCACAGGGGCCGATGAGAGAAGGAAAGGGTTAGTCGAAACAGCCAATGGAGGGACCCTGTTTCTTGATGAAATCGGTGACTTAAGTAATGCATCACAAACAAAACTCCTTCGACTTCTACAGGAAAGGGAGTATTCACCAGTTGGCTCGGATACTAAAAAAAACGCTAATATCCGAATTATCGCCTCTACCAATAAAGATTTGAAAGAACTGAGAAAAGCGGAAAAGTTCAGGGATGATTTGTATTATCGGCTCGTGTCCCATCATGTCCACCTCCCTCCCCTCAGAGAAAAACCTGATGATATCAGGCTACTCTTGGATCACTTTCTTGAGGAAACATCACAGGATATGGACAAGCCGATACCCACATATCATCCTGAACTTATAAATCTGTTGAAATGTTATCATTTTCCCGGGAACATTCGTGAACTAAAGCATCTGGTTGCAGATGCCGTGGCAAAGCACAAGCGCAAGATGCTTTCCTCAGTGACCTTCAAGGAACATATTGAGCTGGAATCGGATAACAAAGTGAAGCATAATAGAGTTCCTCTGCCGGCTTTAGACTTTGAATCTCTCAGGTTTGACCCGGGGGAAATTCCAAAACTGAAAGAAGCCATGACCGATCTGACAAAGGCTCTTATCGGGGCAGCCATGAAGAAATCTGGCGGTAACCAGACTATTGCAGCCCGCATACTCGGTATCTCGCAACAGTCACTCAGCATCAAGGTAGGAAAATTGTTGAAATGAGCTGAAGCGATTGGGGGAGGCGTCTGAGTCGAAAAAATTTCAGTTGCCGAGGTGGTTAAATGGTTTGGAGCTGAGAAAGTGGACCCCCACCGAAATATCGGGAGTGGAAAGGAGTAGAAATATGTTAAGCCGGATGTCTAAATCCATACTGCTGCCTGTTGTAATTGTTTTTGTCTGGAGCATCGCTTCAAGTGCTGAAAAACCTGCCGGAAAAATCAAGGCCTTTGTCAGTATTCCGCCCCAAGCCTATTTTGTGGAACGTGTTGGTGGGCGTCACGTTGATGTAGACGTATTATTAGGTCCTGGTCAATCTCCAGCAACCTACGAGCCGTCTACAAGACAGATGTCTGCCCTTGGCCGGTCCCAGGTGTATTTTAGAATCGGTACCCCTTTTGAAAAGGCATTGATCAAAAAGATAACCGACACCTTCAACAACCTGCGTGTTGTTGATACACGCAAAAACGTAAAACTCCGATATTTCAATAGACCTGATGGATCCCGGAGCCCAGACCCCCACATCTGGCTTGATCCCAAACGCGTGAAGATTCAGGCGGCCACTGTGTGCGAAGCAATGAGCCGCATTGATCCGGCGCACTCGGCCGAATTCGAAAAGAACCTCCAGGCCTTCCAGGCCGATCTTGATGAAATAGACATGAAAATCGCAGAAACACTTGCCCCACTGAAAGGGGGAAAATTTTACGTTTTCCATCCCGCTTTCGGGTATTTCGGCGATTCCTACGGGCTCAAGCAGGTGCCGGTGGAAATTGAGGGTAAAGAGCCGAGCCCAAGACAGCTTTCGGAGCTTATCAAAAAGGCTAAGAAAGATGCTGTGAAGGTTATCTTTGTGCAACCGCAGTTTGCGAAGAAAAACGCTGAGACCGTGGCCAGGGCGGTTGGGGGGGCGGTGGTGCCTATTAATCCCCTTGCGAAGGATTATCTCAGAAATCTCAAGGAAATGGCGGTCACCATCAAAAGGGCACTGTTGGATCAATAGAGTCCATTTGCAACATCTTGTATCGAAATTCTTAAGCCCTTTGAAAATAACTCCGAATTTCATAAAGTTACTCCCATGGATAAAATCGAGGTGAAGCGCCAAAGTCAATTGCTGAAGTGCAAGACCTTATCAAATGCCAGCAGGATCAATCGGGGTACATGAACGATGAAATCAGCGGTTGTTGAGCTTGAAAATGTATGGTTCTCATACGATGGATTACCCGTCCTCGAAGACGTCAGTATCAGAGTTGATGAACGGGATTTTCTTTCCATCGTGGGCCCAAATGCCGGAGGGAAGACTACCCTGCTCAAGGTGATACTTGGTCTGCTCAAACCAACCAAGGGTACAGTGCGGGTATTCGGCCAACCGGCTGCAAAAGCCCGTTCCCGTATTGGTTATATGCCCCAGCATACGTCCCTTGATCCCCTGTTTCCGGTGAATGTCCTGGATGTGGTGCTCATGGGGCGACTGGGCAACGGAAAACGGTTCGGGTTCTACGACAAAGCAGACAGGGAGGCGGCAGTGGATGTCCTGAGAAAGGTGGGGCTGTATGATGTCAGGCTCCGGTCCTTTGCAGCCCTGTCCGGAGGCCAGCGGCAGCGCGTGCTGATTGCACGTGCCCTTGTGTCGGACCCGGGACTTTTGCTCCTTGACGAGCCAACTGCCAACGTAGATGGCGCCATTGAATCAGAATTGTTCGAAATCCTGAATAAACTCAACGAAAAGATGACAATCGCCCTGGTTACCCATGACCTGGGGTTTGTATCGAGTTATGTCAAAAGGGTGGCGTGCGTTAACCGGCGGGTCAGGGTCCATCCCACGAGTGAGATCTCCGGTGAGATGATCAACGAAATGTATGGGTCCAACGTGCATATGGTACGACATGATCACCGATGCGCAGAGGAGGGGCATGAATGGCTGAATTCATAGCTGATTTGCGGCAGCATTCTTTCCTGCAATACGCGCTCTTGACCGGCATCCTTGCAAGCATTGCCTGTGGCATTATCGGCAGTTATGTGGTCACCAGGCGAATTACATACATTGCAGGCGCGATCGCGCACAGTGTCTTGGCCGGTATGGGTGCGGCCCGGTATTGTGAGATTGTATACCATTGGGAATGGATGAGTCCGTTTTACGGGGCTGTTGCTGCCGCACTCATGGCCGCAGTCATTGTAGGCCTTGTCAGTCTGAAAGCCAAACAACGGGAGGATACGGTCATTAGTGCGGTATGGGCCGTCGGCATGGCCGTGGGTATCCTATTCATTTTCAAAACGCCAGGCTATAATGAGGACCTGATGAGTTATCTCTTCGGCAACATCCTCATGGTGTCGAGCGGGGATCTCTGGCTGATCGCCGGTCTGGATGTTTTGATCGTTGGAGTTGTTCTACTCTTTTACAACCAGTTGCTTTTAGTATGTTTTGACGAAGAATTCGGGCGCCTGCGCGGTATTCGGGTGGACTTTCACTACCTCACACTGCTTTGTCTCACAGCTCTCACAGTAGTCCTGTTGGTAACAGTAGTAGGGATTGTTATGGTAATAGCTCTTCTGACGCTGCCCGTGGCGGTGGCAGGGCAATTCTCCAAAAGACTTTGGCACATGATGGCCCTTTCCGCTTTGTTAACAGCACTTTTTACGACGTCCGGCATCGCCGCCAGCTATGGCCCTGACCTACCTGCTGGCGCCACCACCATTGTTCTGGCTGGTTCTGTTTACATCTTGGTGATTGTGGGAGTGCGACTCTTCAGGGTCTGTTCCAACAAAGGCACGTAAAGCGACACGGGTTTCTGTATAATTCCTCACAAATAAGGCGATTTAGGCGGACCTTGCCCCCCCAATCTTGCCCGCTTCACCTGTCTGGAACTGGAAACAAGAGTCCGGTGAAGGATTAGACCGTGGAGACTTGAGGGGACGGCTCACTATGTGTTTCTATCCGGTACCCTTCTGCCAGCGGGGGCTCCAGCAGTCTCTGATAGGTGGCCTTTATGAGTATCGACCCGATAGGCGCCGTGACGACGATACTAAGGACGGCGATGGCAAGGATCAGATCCCCCGATGCTATGCCCATGGCAAGGGGAATCGCCCCTATGGCGGCCTGCACCGTGGCCTTCGGAACATAGGAGAGGACGCAGAAGAGTCTCTCCTTCTGGTTGAGATGGGAACCAATCAGTGAGAGGACAACGCCTATGCTTCTTCCCACCAACCCGATGAAAATGATGGCAAGCCCCACCAGGCCGGAGCTGAAAGCCAGCTCTATATTGACCTGAGCCCCTATTAGTACGAACAGGACGATCTCCGCAAAGACCCACACCTTGTTGAACTTTGCGGCCAGCCTCTTTGCTACCTCCCTGTTTTTCTCTAAGATGACGAAGCCTATGGCCATTATCCCCACGAGGCTCGCTATGGGCAGAACCTTCTCCATATCGTACAAGACGATCGCGGATATCATGAATATGAGGACCTTTTTGGTGTCTCTTATCTTGTCGAATCTCCCGAAGAATAATGCCAGAAGATACCCGAACAGGAACCCCAGGGCGATTCCGA
>JABMQV010000525.1 GCA_013203065.1 Desulfobacteraceae bacterium
TCCGGATGGAATTGACATAAACACCTTGGAAAAGAAGACGGGGTTTGACTATAATGCAATCAAACAAATTATTCTGAGCTTGAGACAGGAAAGGAAGATTAGAAGTAAGCCAAAAAAAAGAGGGCCTTCAAGGAAGGAAATCTGTGGCTGGTATGTGTTTGCCCAACATGTGACAGAACCTTAATGCAAGCTAACCCTCTCCCGCGACCGGATGAGCCGAAAACTGACCAACCCTATCTGTTGTGGTTGTGAAAACATCAATAGGTCCAGTATACCCGGCCGCGTTTCCCGATAGGTAGATCATGGTAATGCTTTTTAAGTCCTTGAAATCTTGAGGTATTGGCAAATTAGCTCAGATTCTTAAATGCGCCAGATTTTTGACTGTTCCATTTTGTAACACATATCCCCCTATTTTTGTGATATTCTCAATATATCTGCATCGCCTGATAGATGGTTTTCTGGCAAGCTGATGCCGGATAACACACCACATTGCATGTTATCCAGAATGCTATTAGTGTTAATAGCCAAGAAAAAGACTATATAATCACTGGTTATGTGCCTAAAAATATACAGGTAGTTCCTACTGGGCAAATCCGGGATCTTCACAGGAGACCTGATACATGAGAAAACGTCAGAAGGAAGCAATTTTAATCTCGTTCTTCAAGGAAAAGGTGAAATACGAGAAACTTGCGGAGTACATTGTTCATCTCATTAGGGACGATCCTTCGTCACCAAAGGAAAGTCTTCATTCAATTACATATCGCATCAAAGGTAAAGCAAGGCTCATAGAGAAAATCGATGAAGAGAACAAACAACTTGGGGTTGAAGCAGCGCCTATTACGCAAAAGAATTTTCAGGAAAGAGTCGACGATCTACTAGGAATTAGGCTTATCTGTCTCCGTCTTTCAGATATCAAGAGAGTCGAAACATATCTTGGACTTTTGGCCGAGGAGAAAATCTTACGATTCATACGAAGACCGGATCAAAAGAGATCATTTGTTCTGCCGGTAGACCCCAGTGAGGCGATTCCAGAGGGCCTTGATCTTCGATATAGTGGATACTCATCCATTCACTACCAAGTAGAGCTAGGCGAGAATTCAGATGCAACCGATGAGTTTAAAGGGCTTCAGATCGAGTTTCAATTACGGACTATTCTTGAGGAGGCGTGGGGCGAGATAGACCACAAATATAGATATGTGCTTAGCCGAAGTGGCGATGCGCTTCCTGAGTATATACACACAGGCTTCTACAATTTGAGTGCCTACCTTCAGGCTGCTGCTCTGCAGGCAGAGCACTTATGCCAACAGGCAGAGGCTCATAGGCTATTGAGAACCCGAAAAGCGAAAGGAAAGTTGGTGGCTCCGGTTGTCGCTGAGCCCAGTTCGCACGACATTCGTATGGATGGACCTAACCAGGCGACATTACCACCCCCCCTTCAAGCGGTACTGGAAGAGACCTTTGGCTTTAAGCTAACAGTCAGAACGCTCACGTATATCCTGAAGCGTCTCGATGAATTCGGGTACGCGGAGCAGCCTCAAGTTCTATTTCAGAAGATTTTCACAGAAAACAGGCTACAGGAATTTAGAACTATTTTTCGTGAAGTTTTTAATCGGGAAGCTTTTGAGGATAATAGCAAGAAAAACGTTGATGCAATAAATGCTGTAAATTTTGCAGTGTTCGACGAGATCCAAGGTAGAAGGGTCGCGCAGGAAGGATTGAGATCCGTTCTAAGATGGAGAAAAGAGCGTTCAAGGTGGTAGTATTCTTTTGTGGCGGAGCATCTTCCGTTTGAACCATATCTGATTTAGATGCGAGGCGGCACATAACAAGGCTCTTGCACCCTTGTTTTATCCTTTTTGAATGAGATGTTACCACTTTTTATGGTAAATTTTTTTGTTCGATTTTGGGAAAAATATGCTATAATAAGAGTAAAACCGAAAAGCGAGTGAAAACCATGATAAGAATGTGATGCAAAGATAAATTTGAAAAAGAAGTCAAAAAACAGCTTTTTAACCCTCTTCAGAAAGGAGGCCCAAATGGATATAAAAAAAAGGATTGCTGGTTATGAAAATTCTGTCAAAAAAAAGGCACAAGAGAAACGCGAAAAATATGAAAAAGAGCTTCAAGAAAGGCGTGACAACGCTAAGGCTCTAGAAAAATTTATCGCAGATACCGCCTTGCCTATTTTTAAAGAAGCCAAAAAAGTTATCCACAACGAAGGTTACCCATGCGAAGTTAAGCTTTTTCCAATGCATGACAAAGAAATCACACGTGATCCCATAAGATATTCAATTCAAATCGCTTTATCGAAGAGAAAGGAAAGTACGGGTCCTTTGGAGAAAGAGCCTACCTTTTCCAGCCTAGAATATACAGGCGTCCTCAAAAACCAAAACATAACAGTACGATTTCAAGTTCGCGATCGTGGGCTGGATGACGTCCGTACTTTTCCAATCGGAGATCTCTCTAGTGATAAAGTTAAAGAGCATAGGGATTTTTTTTTAGAAAAAGTGTTTTTTATAGAGGGTTGAACACATAACGTCTTTACGAATGCACCCCCAATGTCAGCCCCACCAGTTGATCTTAGGCTCATCGACCTGGATAGGCGAGTGTTGGATGGATGATTGAACATAATCATGAGAAAGGAGGGATAGCTATGATTATCCGAAGAGTAACGGGTTTTCCAACGTGGAATTGGCGCAGTCAATGGGAGGAAATGGAGAGCATGAAAAGACAGTTAGATTCTCTCAGCGAGGGTTTGTCCGGTAGGTTTTTCAGAGAACGTACAGCGGGCGTATTTCCTCTTATGAATGTGACCGAGGATAGTATGAACTATTACATCCGGGCAGAACTTCCCGGAATAGAGGCAAGTCAACTGGACATATCAGTCACAGGAGGTACGCTGTCGCTTTCAGGAGAAAGGAAAATCGCAGAGGAACAGGAGAATGCAAAATACCACAGAAGAGAAAGGGAATCAGAAAAATTCAGCAGGATCGTCAACCTACCATCTGAGGTGGATACAAACAAGGTAGAGGCGACCACTGGTGATGGTATTCTCCAAGTCACGTTACCCAAGGCTGAATCATCGAAGCCTAAACAGGTCACTGTAAAGGGAGCTTAAAGCAAACTGTTATGTGGTAAAGGGGTAGACACGATGACTAATACAGAAAGCAAGGCATTAGAAGCAAGGGAAAAGGCAGAAGTAACGACACCTGCTGAGGATACCAGACCAGGCCTCACTTTTACACCGCCCGTTGATATATTTGAGACTGATGAGGGACTCACTCTATTGGCGGATTTACCGGGAGTGAAGGCGGAGGACCTAATGATTGATTTAAGGGAAGGTGTCATGAGTTTGTCCGGTGATGTGCAGCCACCGGAAGGACCTGATGAGGTAGATGTTCTAAGGGAATACCAGACGGGGAAGTATCATAGAAAATTCAACCTGTCAGACGTGATTGACCAGTCCAAAATCGAGGCTGAACTCAAAGACGGTGTACTGCGATTGAATCTACCAAAGATTGAAACCGCAGCCCCCCGGAAGATAGCCGTTAAAGCTGGCTAGACTGATTCATGACGGAAAATTGATATTCCAATTGAGCGTCAAGCTTGATTGGGGTATCATGATACTTGAAAGATCTCAGGATACGAACAAAGGCCTATCCGAGGAAAAATAGCGAGGAATGTCATGTCCAAAAACTATTACATCACCTTGGGCGTTAGCAAAGGCGTTGACTTAAACAAAATCAAAAAGGCGTATAGAGAGGTTGTCAAAAAGTATCATCCTGATGTAACCCGGTCAAGAGTGAGCGTGGGGAGATTTCTAGAGATAAGGGAAGCCTATGAGACATTGAGCGATGAAGCCAAACGAAAGCTGTATGATCAACATTTAGAGAAGCAGGGCTCTGATATCAGGGTCACAAAGGTTTCTGAAATCATAGAAACCAGGCGATTTATTCTTGATGAAATGGAGAGTTTTTTCTCCTCTGCCGACGAGTTTTTTGAGGGCTTCTTACCCGGTTTCTTTGATAGGGAAAAAGGTAGAATAAGAGGTAAAGATCTCTATTTCGAGGCAATCCTTTCTCCTGACGAAGCGAGAAGAGGCGGTCTATTTCCTATATCAGTTCCCATAAACGAACCCTGCCCGAGATGCAGGGGAACCGAAAATGTGGAGGGCTTTTTCTGTTCAGCCTGTTTAGGGTATGGGCGAGTGAGGTCCGAAAGGGAGTTTTCTGTGAGCATGCCGCCCAATGTAAAACATGGAACAGAAATGAGCCTGTCGATGGAAGATATCGGTTTGAAGGGTGTATGCTTGCATCTCAGGATTCTTGTTGATCATTACATTTAACCAAAACTTTCATATTTTCCTTACGCCTCCAGTTCTTTAATCCCGTCATGCAATAATGAGGTATTAGAATACATTCGTCGGAGGGCCATCTGACTAGACAACATTTGGATGTGGATACATCACTTATGCAATTACCAATGAAAGGAGTGTAATTAAATGGCAAAAATTACTTTACAACCGTCATCATTGGGAGTTCCTGCTGCACCTTACGTTCCCGGGACCAAACGCGGCGCCCTGGTCTTTACTGCTGGACAGGTGGCATTAGATCGGGAGGGAAACCTGGTGGGAAAAGAAGATGTAAAGGCCCAAACTCGACAGGTCCTTCAAAATCTGAAAGCGGTATTAGAGGAGGGAGGAGCCACCTTGGCTGATGTCATGAAGACAACGGTCTTTCTTTCAGACATGAGCCACTTTGCCCACATGAATGAAGTGTACGCTGAATTCTTCGGCAATCAAAAACCTGCTCGCTCTACCGTAGAGGCCCGGTTGGCCCTGCCCGAATTTTTGGTTGAAATCGAAGCCATTGCAGTAATTGCTGATTGATAAGGGTTCTATTCACGATTTGGATAGTTCAAGGTGGGGGAAAAGTGCAGAGAATCGTTTTTTGGTGGATTGGCATGCTGGGGGTGGCCAGTTAGGAAGGCAGTGCAAGATCATCCAGACACCGCTATCATCAATGAAAGGCAAACCGGTAGCCCAACAGAACCAAGAAATTGAGTACAATCCCAGAACGCTCTACCAGGGTCTGGATGCCCACAAGTGGCAGGGTTCCCTCCTGTACACTGAGCGGACAGAAGGAGAGTTCTATTTCCTCTCCACTACATCTCGGGAGGTTCTTAGGGATGAAAAGCCTTGTTCTTTTGTCATCACTTCTACTATTCCTTTTTGGGTGCGGCTCTGCATATTATTATTGCAGCAAAGGGGGCGATCAACTTGATGTTGATGATAAACTGTGCCAATCTAGTGCGTTAAGTATTTACCCTCCAAAAATGGAATGGAATTCCGGGTGGGAGACTATTGAACGACGCAATAAGCGTATTAGTGGCAGACAATATTACCAATATGACGCTAATTCAAATGATAGATCAGATGCTTATGAAGAATGCATGAAATCAAAAGGATGGAGGAAGAAATGAATGGCCGCTTGAAAACCAGGTACGGCTACTCAAAGATCATAAAATTGACTTCAGATCCTTAGCCTCCGCGTTCGAATTAGAATCACCCGAAGAAGAAAACGATTGAACCCATTGAGCGGAAGAGGAAAGAA
>JABMQV010000526.1 GCA_013203065.1 Desulfobacteraceae bacterium
AGGTCTTGAAAAGTATAAGGCATTATTACCTGACCTTGTCTTTATGGATATTGAAATGCCTGTCATGGATGGTTATGAGTCATCCTGTAAAATCAAGTCTTTTGATCCCAAAGCGAGGATTCTGGTGGTGACGGGCGATCCTGGTGATAGCAGAGCGCAAAGGGTATTGGAAGAAGGCATCGCCTTGACCCTTCTGAAAAAACCCTTGGAATTAAGGGACCTGGGGCGCGTTGTCCGGGAAAATCTTCCGGCTTATGGTTAACTTGGGAATTGATAAACATGGCTGAACTATTACAAATATTGATATCCCACCCCACAAACAAAAAAGGAGATTCAAATGGCGAAAGCAAAAATCACCGTGGTCAAGAAAGTAAATAACAAGGACTTGTATGGAGAAAATCCTCCAGCTGCTTTCGATGAAAACAGGATTGTTCCCGAATGCGATCGGTTCGAAGTGGGGCAGGAATTCATTGTTGATAGTCATGACTGCCCGCCGGATTTCTGCAATTGGGCATTTGCTGATATACAAAGAGATCTCGTTCATATCCTGTATGGCGGCTATTACCCATGGATGAAAGAAAAGGGCGTTGCCATCTCCTGCTGTACTGACGGTCTCAGACCCGTAATTTTCAAATTGGAGAGAATAGAAGATTAGATTTACCGGTCCCTAACTCCCTGGAAGTCAGCTTTTCACCGAACCGGGTGAGGGGGTTTGCCCGTTGTTTTTCAAGGCGGGTTGGGCCCCCATTTCTCAAGCGGACACTGGCTGCAAAGGGGCTTCTTTCGACAGCAGTCCTTACCCGCCCTCACAATTAACGCGTGAAACTCGCCGAAGAAATCCGCGTTGTCAGGCAGATGGTCCATGAAAAGTTCCTGCAGTTCGTAGTAGCCCACCTCTTCATCTATCATGCCATGACGGCTCAAAATTCGATGGGTGTAAGTGTCAATAACAAAGATGGGACGGCGGGCGGCGTAGAGGAGGATACTGTCCGCGGTTTCGGGCCCCACCCCATTGACGGAAAGAAGACCTTCCCGAAGGCTCTGAGTTCCCTCTTCCAGAAAGAGGGAGATAGTGCCCTCGTATTGCTCCATGATAAATTGAATCAGGTTCTTCAGCCGTTTGGCCTTTATATTGAAATACCCTGCCGGTCGAATCTCCTGGGCCACCTCGTTCGTTGGAAGTGAGTGGAGGGCATCAACGGAAAGCAGGCCTTTTCTTTTTAGGTTTTGAATCGCCTTCTCCACATTTTTCCAGTTTGTATTCTGGGTCAGAACGGCCCCCACCATCATCTCCAGCTCCGTGTCAGCCGGCCACCAGTTTTGGGGGCCAAAGCCTTTCAGTAACAAATCGAACATCTCAACCAGCCTCTCACCGCTGAGGCTGTGAACCTCTGATTTCAGGTTGCTCATGGCGCTCTTGTCTTCCATTGCATGTCACTCGGCATCATCCTGACCCCATGTCGCCGTGAGGGATCCATTGACCGTCTGTGCGTATCGCCACATGTGACAGAAAACCCGGACAGCCATTTCGGGGAAGAGACAGAACGGAATTCCACTCTCTTCCAGAAAGGCTCGACACGTCTCAATGTCTTCCCTGATTCCCATCAGGGAAAAGAAGACCGGTTTGGTGGGTCGCGCCCGGATGACCTCCACGAGGGGACGATAAGGCTCGACCTCCGGTGTGGCAAAAGATATAAAAAAGACCCCATGGACCCCCTCGTCTTCCAGAAGGGCGCCAAGGATCTCGCCGGATGTTTTCTCAAAACCGTGGGCTATCATGTCGGGGAAGATATCCACCGGATTCCCTCTCTTGGAGGGGGTAGCAATGACCCCTGCCAGACGATTTCGGGTCTCCTCTCCAAAATCGGCCAGCCTCAGTCCCCCCTCTATGGCCGCGTCGATACTCATGATGGCCTGGGCGCCGCTGTAAGTCACCAGTGCAATGCGGTTACCCAGCGGCAAAGGGGTGCATTGGAAACCGATGAGGGTGGCGATGAGTTCTTCAATGGACCCCATACGCAAGACCCCGGCCTGGTGGAGGGCGCCCTCAAGAATCTTGTCGTTCACTGCCATGCTGGCCGTGTGTGAGGCTGTTGCCCGGGCCCCTGCTGAAGTGCGACCACCTTTGAGCAGAAGGACCGGTTTTCGTTTTACTGCCTCTTTTGCGACCTCAACAAACCGTTTTCCGTCCCGTATATCCTCAAGATACATGGCCACCGTCCGGGTCTGTTCGTCGTCCATTAGGTAGGACAAGGCATCGGATTCGTCCACGTCCACCTTATTCCCCAGACCCAGCACCTTAGACATGCGAAGAACATTACAGGAACTTATGTACCGCAGCAACGCACCGACAAAGATTCCGGACTGCGCTGCTATCCCAATGGTCCCTGGCCTTAGCATATCATCATTGGCAAAATAGGATGTGGCCAACCCGGTTTCAGTGTTCACTATTCCCAAGGTGTTTGGCCCAAAAGACCTGATCCCCGTGGATCGAAGAAT
>JABMQV010000527.1 GCA_013203065.1 Desulfobacteraceae bacterium
AAGGCCTGCCCCCCCTCCATTTTCTTTTACACGGAGGAGCGGTCCTTGACAGGAAAGGAATCAACTCATTTTTGATTTTCAGTTGATATCCTCGATGGAAATGGTAAGTTAGGCAGCATTTAACAACAATTTTAGGGAGGCAACTGAAAATGGAGGAATTTGAATCGTTCCTGAAAACCGTGGGAGATGGTTTGAGGGCACTGGCACAGGGTATTGGTGCAATAGCCAGCAAACTTGACAATCTTGCTGACGCTCAGGCCGATGAAAAGGCGAAACCTGGGGGCAGGCAAAAGAAAAGCCCTGTGAAGACTGAAAGGGAAACAACTTCCGGGGGCAAAAAGGCAACCAAAGCAGTCGATGTTGTATATAAGGCTATTAGAAGTTCAAAGAAAGGCGTCGACCTTGCTACTTTGGCAAAAAAGACAGGGTTTGAAAAAAGGAAGATACACAATGCTATTTATAAACTCAAGAAGCAAGGCAAAGTCAGGAGTGTGGGTAGGGGCGTGTATATGAAAGCATAGATGCCTCTGATAATCGGGTATTAGGGCTTTCCAATGTCATCAGCCCCTCAAGACAGCAAGAAAAACCACCGTGACCATCATAATTCGATTCTCCACCAGCCCCCTGCCTTGTCTTATTTTTTCCACCCGCGGCCACAATTTATGAGCTTAGCCACCGTATGTTATGGAACTCCGAGTAGAGTGCTATTCAGGATATAGGGGTGAGGAGACTCCACGGCGTTTCTGGTTAAGAGAAACACTGATCGAAATCAAAGAGGTTGTTGATCGTTGGCTCGATCCGAAACACCGTTATTTCAAAGTTGTGGGCGATGATGATTCAACATATATTCTTCGTCATGATTCGGAAACTTATGTGTGGGAACTTACTTTCTACCAAAGAGAGAAAACTGAGTGGGAAATAGAGAAATGACCAGGAACAAGCTTCTTTTCACCGGTCCTCCCGGGTGTGGGAAGACGACTCTCATCAGTAGAATTGTTCCCCAATTGAGGACATCTTCCACAGGTTTTCTTACCAGAGAGATCAGGGAAAAGGGGAAACGAGTTGGGTTTTCCATCGACACCTTAGATGGGAAGGAAGCCTTATTGGCACACGTTAACGTTTCAGGTCGATACACGGTCGGGAGATATGGAGTGGTTCTTGAAAGTATCGAAAATATTGCTATTCCATCTATGATGCCAAGAAACGAAGGGGACTCTGTCGTGATCGATGAAATCGGGAAAATGGAATGTTTCTCACCCCTTTTCAGGAGCAAGCTTCTGGATGTCCTTGAAATGCCCAATATTGTCATTGGTACGATTTCACTAAGAGGCGACCAGTTTATCAGAAGGATCAAAGATCGGAGCGATGTCTTGGTGGTTGAGATATCCGGAAGAAATCGGGATGAGCTGGCAAATACCTATGACAGATTGTTGAAACAATCAAGGTGAAAGGGAATATCTGTTTTCTTGACACATAAGGCCAATTTCCTTTATGCACTCACAATATTGTTACGCTGGTACAAAAGCCAATTATCTTTTGAAATATTAATATTAACGGATCAAGGTCAACTCAGCTCGCGAGATCCTAGTCTCAACTTCCGATGCCTTCATCCAGTCTTTTTTCTATTCACTAAAGGAATACCTTGAACAAGAGGGGGCTGTGACATTGACATGCCAACTTTCAGAGGGGAATGATGAAAATATTACTAACAATTCTCGGTGTATGTTACGTCCTTTCTCCCTATGACTTATTGCCCGATTTCTTTGTTGGTTTGGGCTGGTTAGATGACCTGATCGTATTGTTTCTACTTTGGAAGTATTTTTATGCCCCGATGAAGAAACGATTCTCTTATACCAACGCCTATCAAAAATACTGGCAGACCTTCCAAAAAGGAAACAGGAATGGGACGGCTGCAAATGGACCCTCCGGATCAAGTTCTCACTTTGATGAAAAAGCGAGTGAGAAGGATCCTTGGAGGATACTTGGTGTGAGCAGAGATGCATCCCCGGAGCAGATTAAGAGCGCCTATAAAGGACTTGCGATGAGATACCATCCGGACAAGGTGATGCATCTGGGCGAAGAATTCAAGGTAATGGCGGATAAACGTTTTAAGGAAATACAACAGGCCTATATGGAATTGAAGCCTAAGTAGTGCCTGAACGAAAACCCTGTTCAGGCACGATTTCAGATTTCAGATTTCAAATGGATAGGGTCAAGTCTGCTGTTGACTGTTATTCCGTGACATGATAATTGGATCCTACGAGCAGGGTATTAAGGATACAGTAGCCGGACGCATGGTATACCATGTGATGACCTCTTTTTCACGCTTCATGTAAAACCAATCAACCCTGTTTAACATTTGCCTCTTACTCAACCACCCGTGTGGCAACGCAATCAATCTCCATGTTAACACACCGGAAGAAGATCCTCGGTTTACTCCAGCTGACCACAGGTGCCATCACAATCAGCTTTTCGCCCATCTGTAGGAAACCGCATTAAGGA
>JABMQV010000057.1 GCA_013203065.1 Desulfobacteraceae bacterium
CTTTTGGACTTCAGATAGCTCTTTCAAAAAATCCAGGCTGATAAGAGCCTTACATTTGATGCTGCGGGATCTCAGTCTGGGGACCAAATCGGTACCCCCGGCAAGAACCAAGCCTTCAGGGCCATAATGCATCAGCAGTTCGAGGCATTCCCCAATGGTAGCCGGCTCATGGTAGTATTCGAATCTCACTTTGTAAAACCTCTCTTGGATCCGTCATTCAGACGTCTAAGACGGTTTCCTCATTTGATCCCGAGCAGACTCAATCGCTTCCACTATTTTAACATAGCCGGTACACCGACAGATGTTGCCGTGTATCCCTTCACGGATTTCCTCTTCCGTACCACAAGGGTTCTCATCCAGAATAGCCTTGGCGGTCATAATCATTCCAGGGGTACAAAAACCACACTGAACAGCAAAATCTTCAACAAAGCTCTCCTGTAAAGGATGGAGCCTGTCGGACGTGCCAAGCCCCTCTATGGTCTCAATTTTTTTACCCCGGGCCTTTGCAATCAGGAGCAAACAGCTTTTGACGGCTTTACCGTCCACCAACACGGTACAGGCCCCGCAATTCCCGTCATCGCACCCCCTTTTTGCACCTGTCAGGCCAAGGGTATCCCGTAGGACATCCAGCAGCGTTTTCCAGGGCTCAATGGATAGAGAATAGTTCCGGCCATTCACCTCAAACTCCAATTCTATTTTTTTATTCGGTTGCTCGTCTGCCATCTTCATCTCCCTCTCCTTTCTTATCGAGGAGATCTAAGATCCTCTCCGCACTCATGGGCATAACCGTAGGCCGTATACCGGCAGCATTGTAAACGGCTGAGGCGATTGCCGGTCCTACCGGGATGGTGACGGATTCCGCAATCCCCTTGGCGCCATACGGCCCATCGGGCAAAGGGTCCGGGGCCAAAATGGACTTAAATTCATGCCTGAAAGGCATATCCAAGACAGTCGGTATCCGGTAGTCAATATAACTCCCATTTATCATCACGCCGTTTCCGTCAAAAAGATATTCTTCGTTCACGGAAAAACCAATACTCATGCACACGCCTCCCTCAATCTGCCCCTCGCACATCTTGGGATTGATTGGAAAACCCATGTCTGAGGCGCTGGCCACCTTTATCACTTTGATTTGTCCTGTTTCGATGTTTACCGCCACCTCAACCGCACAGGCGTTATATTGAAACCAGTTCCACATCCTGGGTGTGTGGCCATTTTCATCCCACATGATACACGGAGCCGGAGCGAAAACCCCTTCGCCACAGACCGGAGTTCCCCGCTTTAGTCCCCATTGATTCTGCTGCTCGAACATCTGAAATGGCTTGAAGAGGTCAGGGATAGGGATTTCCTTGATATCGGAACCGGAGATGATTGCCTTGCCTCCCTCGATATGAACGTTTTTGACGGATACACCGACTTCCCGGGCTGCAGCTTCCTTTAGCTGATCGATGGCATCCTGGCATGCCGTTACCAATGCATTCCCCGTCGTATAGGTGGTGCGGCTGGACGCTGAATAGTTATCATAGGGTGTCACGGCCGTATCCGCCCTCACCACCCTGATCTGATCAACGGGTATCTTCAGTTCCTCTGAAGCGATTTGAGCCATAACGGTCTGGGCGCCCATTCCTTGTTCATCCGCACTATAGAGCACTTCCACTGAACCGTCATCGTGAATCAGCACCTTGGCCTCTGCACGGCCCAAGGGGCTGTTTTGTTTTCCACCCACGGCGATTCCTTTTCCCACCCGCCAAGGCCCGTGACCACCTTTACAAGGTTCTTCGATCTTGATTGCCTCCCCCACCGCTTCCAGACATTTTACTGCGCCGATGCTGTTTACAGTTTCACCGTAGGCATTCTGTTCCCCGGCCTTGAGGATATTTTTTTGTCGGATTGCCACGGGGCTCATCCTCAGCTTATGGGCCAGCATATCGATTTGTGATTCAACAGCCCATTCAACCTGGGGGCACCCAAGTCCCCTGTAGGGACCCACCGGAGGAGAGTTTGTATTTACCCCACAGGTCTCCATGTGGAAATTTGGAATCCGGTACACACATACGGCACCCGAGCCCGTTCGTCTCCCGATCATAAATGAGTTGAAGGAGGCACCATTGTCTTTTATTAGTCTTATTTTCTGGGCTATGATGGTACCATCTCTTTTCGCTCCCGTTTTGATGTACGTTTTTACCGGCCAGTTGGATGGGCTGGACATGTACATTTCCCGGCGGGTAAATGTCAGTTCGACAATGCCCTTTGTCCTGAGAGACATCAGGACCGTGAGCGGTTCCACATAGGGGATCAGACGATTCCCGAAGCTCCCCCCTTGATACATTTGAATGATCCTGACCTTATTTTTGGGGAGTTGGAACATGGGACTTATGAGGTTCTTAATCACGCCGTGGACGCCGCAGCCGTTTGTCCACATGGTAATGCCGCCATCTGTCTCGCTGCGGACGATGCATGAGGCCGGTTCAAGTTGAGATTGGCTGATTCTCGATGCATAATAGCAATTTTCCACAATCACATCGGCTTCTGAGAACCCTTTGTCTACATCACCGGTTTTCAGTGTATACGATCCCACGATGTTGGGAGCTTCGGGAACAAACGGCTCCCTCCCGGGATACTGGCCCAAGTCAGGATCAACGACCGACGGTGGATGATCACTCATGGCTTCCTCCACATCCAATGTGTGAGGCAGCACTTCATACTCTACCTTGATGGCTTCCAGTGCCTCCTCCGCCCTTTCCACAGATTCGGCAGCAACAGCAGCCACTGGTTGGCCTGCCCATACGACCCGATCTCTTGCTGGAAAGGAAAATACATCCGGTCCCACGTACATCCATGGGATGTCACTGTCTCTGCCGGAAACCACCGTACGAACGCCGGACATCTTGAGAGCCTCTGAGGTGTCGAGGGTCGGGATCCGGGCATGGGGATAGGGACTCCGGAGAACCTTAATATGGAGGAGCCCCCGAAAAGAACCGTGCAAGTCCGAGGTAAATTTGGCGCGGCCCAGTACCTTTGCTTTAGCATCCACCCTCGGGGGACTTTGTCCCACTGAAAATCCTTTGGTGTCTTCCCAAGACATCTTCACTCTCCTAAGCCATTGACAAGGCCATTACCTAAAATTGGACAGGCTGGGATCAATGCTATCTAAAACTCGGAACCTTTCCCTGCAGAAAATCGTATATTCGTGCTGCTGATCTTTGCTGGACCATGGGCCCCGAACTCTCTTGACCGATGTCCACGGGGAACCGGTCCAGAAAGCTGATTCTCTGTATGCATTCCTCACGACTCCATCCTCTGGAAATACCCACAGCCACGGCCGATAACCACTCGAGTATAAAAGAGCTCTGTTTTGAAATATACGCCTTGGTGCATACAGGTCCGTGCCCGGGAACGATATAATCCACGTCCAGGGTTCTCAAAAACCCCAAGGAATGAAGCCAGGCTTCGGGATCCGCGCTATGGAACCAGGTCTGGCATTCGCAGAATATGGTATCACCCACGAACACTACCCTGTCTTGAGGCACATGCACGGCGATCTGACCTCGGGTGTGGCCGGGTGTGTGAATCAGTTCAAAGACGTGCTCTCCCAAATATAGTTTCAGATGTTCGCTGAAAGTGATATTGGGAGAGTTGACGACGTAGTCCTGCTCAGAGGGCAAAATGGACATCCCCTGAGGATCGTCCTTTGAGACGACCTCCACCATGTAAGCATAGGGATCTTCCGAAGAAACTGTCCAAAATTCATCCATGATATGCTC
>JABMQV010000528.1 GCA_013203065.1 Desulfobacteraceae bacterium
ATCCAGGTGCTGGCGCTTTCTATCTTCGGCATGTCGTTTACCCAATTGTTCTTCCACTGGTCGCTTGACTATGCCTCCGTGATTCAGGTGGCAACGATTGTCACTATGATGCCGATTTTCGTTGTTATTGCAGATGGAATCATTAACAAGACGAGGATTACTGCGCCCAAGATAGTGAGCGGCATTGGTGCTTTTGCCGGCGTAGCTTTGTTGCTCACGGATGGGTATCTAGAGCAGTTGGAAATGGGCGGCGGTGTTATATACGGGATCCTGTTGGCGTTTCTGTGTGCTACATTCGGTTCTGTCTACTTGGTGTTGATACGACCGTTGATCAACAAATATGGAGCGATTCGGATCACGACGCTGACATTCACCATTGGCGCCTTGACGCTTTGGGTAACCGTAGGCTTGGCCTGGGACATCTGGGTCGACCCCACAACCCTCTTTGATCGACCTATCCAGGGCTACTTGTCGATCCTCACGCTTGGAATCTGGAACACCTGTATCGGTTTCATCCTCTGGTTATGGGGGCTGTCGGCGGCTCCGGACATCGGAAGGGCCAACTACCTGTTTTTCCTCAAGCCTGTTATTGCCGCCATTCTGGCGGTTTTCATTCTGAATGCCAATATAACGCCTTTTCAGCTCTTGGCCATCTTTATCGTCTGCGGGTGTGTCTTGGCTGAGATTTTCTACGATCAAATCACTCGTTGGCTGTCGGTTTTCAGAGGAAAATGAGGTTTAATATCAGCGGGTCAGCAGTTGAATTGACGTTTGGATCAAATTGAATATCGCCACCCGAGCTTCTCCAATTTCCCTTGAAAGAAATGGAAGAGGAGGTTTAATCAAAAGGACATGCCCAATTCTCTAAAATCACTTTCTAATGCCTTCGGATAAGGACGTCGCAAAAAAGAGACCTCCCTGGATCTTACCAGCCATTATTTTTTCTCAATTTGCGGGAACTTCCCTGTGGTTTGCAGGCAACGCTGTCTTGGAAAACCTGCAGCTTCAATGGTCCATTGGCAACGCTTCTTTAGGCTATATGACTTCGGCAGTCCAACTGGGATTTATTTTAGGAACGCTCTGTTTTGCCTTTTTTGTTATCGCAGATCGTTTTTCTCCTAGAATTGTATATTTTGTATGTTCGCTTTTGGGAGCACTTTCGAATCTGTTGATTTGTCTGGTTGCGGAAGGCTTGGCCTCCTTGTTGGTCTTCCGGTTTCTAACCGGGTTTTTCTTGGCAGGGATTTATCCTGTAGGCATGAAAATAGCTACTGGATGGTATCAAAAGGGATTAGGGAAGGCTTTGGGGTTTCTCATTGGTGCGTTGGTGCTGGGTACGGCTTTTCCCCATTTACTGAAAGGGGCAAGCCAGTCTGTTCCATGGGAAACCGTTATTTTATCAGTTTCCGGGGTTGCTCTTTTGGGGGGCATATCCATGATGATATTGGTCCCGGATGGTCCATTTTCACTAAAAGGAACAAAATTTGACAGCAAAGCATTAATTTTTATATTTCAGTCAAAGGGCGTCCGTTCCGCATCTTTTAGCTACTTTGGCCACATGTGGGAACTATACGCCTTCTTGGCTTTTGTCCCTGTTATCCTGGCCAATTATGTTGCAACAAATCCCGAGGTCAGTTTCAATATCTCCTTTTGGTCTTTTTGTATCATCGGGAGCGGATGTCTTGGGTGCGCGGGGGGAGGCATCATTTCCAGGAAAACTGGAAGTGCGTCTGTTGCCTTCGCTCAACTGGCAGCCTCAGGAATTTGCTGTCTTTTTTCTCCTCTATTCTTTTATCTATCCGCAGATTTCTTTCTGGGTGTTTTGGTTTTTTGGGGGATTGTGGTGTCCGGGGATTCTCCACAATTTTCAGCTTTAGTTGCTGAGGCAGCCCCAAGAGAGTTGGTTGGGTCGGCCTTAACCATCGTTAATTGTATTGGTTTTTCAATCACTATTGTTAGTATTCAACTTACAAATTATTTATCTGGTTTTATCCCTCCAAACTATATTTTCCTTCCGTTGACCGTCGGCCCTTTGATGGGCCTGTTTTCGCTTTTTCCTTTATTACGGCCTGTCCGGTAAGAAGATTGTTTTGTCGTTTGCCGCTTCGCTTATTCGTATATTTCCCTTTCCAATACCTTCAAATCATGTCCGGGCAAGACCGTCCGGGCCATGGTCTCCATTTTCTTGAAGGAATCATAGCAGTCCCAAAGGTTGACATGTATTCCCGGTGGGATGTGGGCTACCTGGGCATTGCCTTCCCAGTTTTCAAAAAGGGGGACACTATCTCCCGCGATTAAACACGGACCGCTCTCCAGATCTATCAGCACCCCCTGAAAGCCAGGGGTGTGTCCCGGCAACGGCACCAAACGGATCCCGCTTTCAAGCTCCACCTCCCCCTTTACCGTTTCAATCCGGTCCAGAACCTTGAGCCACTGAGGTGCCATATTGATGACCTGTGATTCATAGTATATGCCGTGACAGGGCAGGGGAGCAATGGCATAGCGGAGTTCCTCTGCCTGAACCAAAATTTTGGCATTTGGAAAGAGATGGTTATTAAAGCAGTGGTCCCAATGAAGGTGCGTATTCACGACGATATCAATATCTGTGGCTTTCACCCCTAAATCCTCAACGCCTTTGACCGGGTCCTCATTGGGCGCACGTTCTAAGGGATGGTGATATTGGGCAGCCCACGCCGGGTCGCTCACTCCTGCATCCACGAGTATTTTTTTCTCGGCCCCTTCAATAAACCACATGTATACGGCAGATTGAATTTTCAGGCCCTGATCAACGCCATAAGTAAAATTCGATTTCTCCAACTCCATAAAACGACCGGTCGAAATGGGTCTGATCCTGAAGTTCGCCATTCTTCCTCCTCAAAGAGATTTGTTGTTATTCACGGCTGAGAACGCTGAAGTCAATCAACAAAGAAAGAGCACCTCATTTCTTTGCGTTCTCGGCACCTGCCCCGTAGCTCCGGCAGATGATACTGGGGTCTGCGGTGAGTAATGGTTTATTTCTCGGGTTCCGGTACCCTAAAGCAATCCATCAATTCATGGATCTTTTCCTGTTTATCCAGGTTTTCGAACAGGGAAAGCGATGTTTCTATTGATTGTTCGGGCAGAACTCCGGAACAACAGTCCCTGTACTTTTCGTGAACCTCCTGGAGGCTCATGGGGTTTTCAGGGTTTCCCTTGGCCTTGGATACGGTCGCCTCCTCCGTCTTACCTCCCTTCAAAAAAGCCTTTACGGTGGCCGGGCCAAACTCTTTCGGACCGTCTTGATCACTGGAGGCGACGATTCTCTGGACACGCCCGACCATGTCTCTTACATCTTTGCTCAGGATCTTTTCATCAACAAAGGACTCGCTGTTCACATTTCCATCCAGCAGGGCAAGGGAGACACAGGCCTCCATGCTGAATTTGGCCTCAAGGCCTGTCCGGGGGTTGCGGTGTATGAGGATCTGATCTGCCAGGGTATGAATATGCCCCTCCACCCTTTCCACCTCTCCCGGGCCGTAACCGGGTGACTGGGTAATGGTCAGGGCTGCATCAATGGCCGGGTGGGAAAAGGCGCATGACGGATATTTCTTCAGGATTATGCCGGGCTGATCAATATCGTAGGGTGCTCCGAGGGTAGCTACGCATTTCTCGGCATCGTAATTTCCCGGCCCGCAGAATAGGTTGAAGAATCCAAGGGGGCTTTCCAGTATGTTTTGATCTCCGGTCCACCCCTTTTGCGCGAGAAGCGCAGCAAGGACACCGTTTTCGGCGGCCCGGCCGGCGTGAAACGGCTTGGTCATTGTGCCAAAGTTCTGTTGCAGGCCGCCGGCCTGGGAGGCGCCAAGGGCCAAGGCGGTTCGCAGTTTATCCCCCTTGAGCCCCAGAAGCTTGGCTGCTGCGGCTGTGGCGCCCATGGTTCCCAATGTGCATGTGGAGTGCCAACCATGTTCGTAATGGGCCGGGTTCATCCCGTATGAGAGTTTTACGGTTACTTCAAGGCCAATGATATATGACTCCAACAGGTCCGAACCGCTGATGTTCAGAGTTTCACCCATTGCCAGGGCGGCAGGGAGAACTGCCGTTGTGGGGTGACCATACATGGGCTGGCTCACGTCGTCATAGTCCAGGGCATGCCCTGAAATGCCATTGGCCAAAGATGCCCAGGTGGGATGAGAACGCAAGCTGGTCCCGATCAGGGTTGCGCCTCCGCTGGTGCCCTGCTCCCTGATCATTTCCTGTATAATCTTTCCCGCTTCTTCCCTGGCGCCCCCCGTTGCGACCCCCAGGAAATCGGTAATCAGGAGTTTTGCCGTCTGAACCACAGAGTCCGGGATATGCGAGATATCCGTTCTTTCAATAAAATCTGCCAATCTGACTGTAATTTGTTCCTTTTCCATCATCTCACCTCTCAAAATTTTTAAAGTACCTGACGTGAATGTAAATACCTGAAACCGAAAAGCAAATAGCGAGAAAAAATAAAATTTCGTAACACTTTAGCCCTTTGAAACTAGGGAAATGAGGATTCCGTTTTTCGGGCGTAAA
>JABMQV010000529.1 GCA_013203065.1 Desulfobacteraceae bacterium
TGATATTTGGGGTTTTCTCCTCCTGAACCCTTATTGGCTTCTCCATGCTCTTGGCAAAACCCCAAATATCAGCCACGCTACGACGACAGGTTTAGTGAGCGCCGGAAAGAAACAGCAGATCGCCCTTTTCCTTCCTCATCCAACCGCTTCTCCAAAAAAAAATTTGATTAATATTATAATTAAATTCTCCGCCAGTTTGATTGTCAAGAAAAAATCTGAACTTTGCAAAACTTGCCCACAGAAACCGTGAATAAAGGAAATTTTTGACTTGACTCACAAAACCTTTGCTCCTAAGTTCTTCCTCTAAAAAGCAATTGCAACAAAAGAGGAAGTATTATGGAACTATCGCAGACACGATACGAAGTGGAAAGCGGTGTGGCAAGAATCACCCTGGATCGGCCTGATAGGATGAATGCCTTTACCGCAACCATGCGAAAGGAACTGGTCAAGCTATTTCAAGAGGCCGATCGCGATGACGCGGTCAGGGTGGTTGTAGTTACGGGCGCTGGTAAGGCGTTTTGTGCGGGTGCTGATCTTTCTTCGGGGGGCAACGCCTTTGACCGGTCGGTCCAGGATGGCAAAGAGATACCCATGCGCGAACATCGAGACGGCGGAGGCCGGGTGGCCCTGGCCATCTTTAACTGCAGGAAACCTGTGATCGCAGCCATCAATGGCCATGCCGTGGGTGTGGGGATTACCATGACCTTACCCATGGATATCCGGGTGGTTGCCGAAGATGCAAAAATCGGCTTTGTGTTTTCGCGGCGCGGCGTTATCCCGGAGGCGTGCTCAACCTGGTTCCTTCCTCGTGTCGTTGGTATCTCCAAGGCCTCAGAACTGGTATACACCGGTCGCGTATTCCATGCTTCAGAGGAAGCAGGTTCGGGGCTTTTCAACTACATCGTCCCCCGCGACCAAGTCCTCCCCAAGGCCTTGACAATTGCCAAAGAGATTGCAGAAAATACTTCAGCGATTTCCGTGGCCCTGAGCAAGGCATTGCTTTGGCATGGACTCGGTGAAAACGATCCCCAATCTGCCCATCTCATTGAATCACGGTGCTTCCATTGGATTGGGCGTCAGGAAGATGCACACGAGGGCGTTCAAAGCTTCCTGGATCGGCGGAAACCCACGTTTACCATGAGCCCAACCGTTCACATGCCGGACTTTTACCCGTGGTGGAAGGAGCCCAAAGTGTAAAGTTTTCTTTGACAATTCGTTTCATATCTAATTATAAACCTGATTAAACTCCGTTTTTTCGCCACAGGATATACTTCAACTTAGAAACCCTGTTTTTCCCATCAAGGCACAGGCGAACAATCTGAGCTTTGTGGGATAGCTTATTTAGATAAAAGGAGGTGATACCGACACTCCAGGTAAAGGTCTTTTGTTTTCCCAAACTCCCCGTAAGAAAGGAGAAAGAAGAATGAAAAAATCGATCTGTGTACTTTTCGCCTTAGGTTTTCTCTGTATGATCCTTCTTCCCCAGGCCATTCCCCCGGCTTTTGCCGAAAAACTCCCAAAACTTATCACCTTTACATCTTACAAGGTTGGATCCCTCGGTTACACCATTACAAGCGGGTTCCGTGAGGCCATTGAGCAATTGACACCCATGAAGGTCCGGGTCGAGCCCTATGATACGGATGTGGCACGAGTCCTTCCCCTGAAAATCGGCGAGAGCGAGATGAGCATCCTCACCGGTGCGACCGGGACATGCGTCAGTTACGGCATCGCCGAGTTCTCGGGAAAAGCCTGGGGACCCCAACCCATCCGGCAGGTGTGGCGGGGGCTTACGCTGTATCTGAGCCTCCTCGCCAGGGGGGATTCGGGTATCAGATACCCGGCGGATATAAAGGGCAAGCGTGTTCCAAAAGTACCGGGTTGGCCCGCCGGGATGTTGAGCATCGAAGGGATCATGGACTTTGGCAACGTCACCTGGAAGGACGTCACGGCAGTGCCCATGAGCGGTTATGTGAATCAATTGAAGGGCGTCATCCAGGGAAAGGTCGATGTCTCCTATGCCGCTACGGTCACCCCCACGGTTAAGGAACTCCAGGCCGGGCCCCACAAGGCCTGTTGGATCCTGTTGCCCCACGACGACAAGGCCGGTTGGAAAAGACTCCAGGCCAAGGCCCCGTGGCTTACCCCGGCGGTCTGCAAGCGGGCACCAGGGCTCCCAAAGGGTGAGACCATGCAGGTGGGAACCTATCCTTACAGCATTTGGTCATATGCCACGGTAAATCCCGATATTGTCTATAATGTTGTCAAGGCCATGCACAAGGGATTTGATATCTACAAGGGAATGCACCGGGCCATGCCGGCGTTTAACATCAAAGCGGCAGTAAAGAACCCCAGCCCGGTCCCGTACCACGATGGCGCCATCCGATATTTTAAAGAGGTAGGGGTCTGGACGCCGGAAATGGATAAATGGCAGGCAGAGCAGCTGAAGGCCTTTGAGGAAAGGTTGGCCAAGTTCAAAAAATAAGTGGTCTGTGTTAATCAGGGGGGGGTTGAGATGGATGACATCCAACCCCCTCTTCTCACGATCTCGGGCAGAGGCACGATCCAAAAGATTCGGGCAACACAATTCATTGCCAACCAATGAAGGAATCTTCGCTATGAACAAGAAGGATGACGCGGAAAAAGCAAAGCCCGCGGGGAGGTATCGCGAACTCCAAGGCATTTTCAAGTGGTATTTTAGATCTGTTACCGCCTTTGCCGCCCTCTTGTCTTTTGTCTATGTCTTCAAGATCGTGATATTTAACTACATCATGCCGGACATGTCCTATTTCGCTGTCATGATTGCGGTCTTTGTCTCTTCCACCTTTTTGATCTTCCCGGCAAACGGAAAGGTTATATCAAACAGAGTCCCCTGGTATGACAGCATCCTCGCCCTTGCGACTCTGGTCGGACCCATCTACATCATTACACACAATATGGAAATCATCCTTGGTGGTTGGGAGGTGATGCCTCCTGTCACGGCAAAGATCCTGGCCCTGATAACCTGGGCACTGATAATCGAGGCCGTACGAAGGGCAGGAGGAGCCATGCTGACAGGCGTCATCCTCGTGGTATCCGTATACCCCCTCTTCGCCCACCTCTGCCCCGGCATCCTGATGGCAAAACAATACAGCCTCTCACGCATCCTGGGGTTTCATTTCCTTGGGATGCAAAGCATCTTTGGCCTCCCCACCCAGGTCTTTTGCAGGTTGCTTATCGGTTACATGATTTTTGCCGTTGCCCTCCAGACAACCGGGGCGGCCAACTTTTTCATCAATTTCTGTCTCGCCATCCTGGGCGGCGTCAGGGGAGGAGCTGCCAAGGTCTCTATTCTTTCGAGCGCCTTTTTTGCGACCATGTCGGGAAGTGCCATCGCAAATGTGGTCACCACCGGAGCCTTCACGATCCCTACCATGAAGCGTCTTGGCTACCCTCCTTATTATGCCGGCGCCATCGAGGCCTGCGCTTCCAAGGGGGGGGTGCTCACCCCGCCTGTCATGGGTGTGACTGCCTTCATCATGGCGGATTTTATCGGGGTATCCTATGCCAAGGTCTGCATTGCCGCCGGTCTGCCCGTACTCCTTTATTGGGTCTCATTGTTCGCCCAGACCGACTTCTATGCAGCAAAGATGGGGCTTCGGGGGCTCCCTCGGGAAGAACTTCCTTCCCTCATGAAGACCCTCAAGGGAGGCTGGTTCTATATCACAGCCCTGGCGGTCCTGGTCTATTTTATATTTTTTGAAAGGGTCGAGGCCCTGGCCCCCTATTATGCAACAGCAGTCCTCTTTATTTTGGCAAACTTCCGGAAAGAGACAAGACTGAACCGAGAGACTATCCTCAAATTCACAGACGGAACCGGAAAGATATTAACAGAACTCATGGGAATACTGGTGGGTGTGGGAATGATTATCGGCGCCCTCTCCCTTACTGGAACCGCCCACGGTCTTTCCGGATCCCTGACCCGGCTGGGGGGAGATCACATGTTTCTCCTTCTCGTCATCGGTGCAATAACCAGCTTCCTTCTGGGGATCGGGTTGACCATCTCTGCCTGCTACATATTCCTGGCCATGCTCCTGGCGCCAACCCTTGTGAGCCTAGGAATATATGAGATGTCTGCCCACCTGTTCCTGGTGTATTGGGGATCGGTATCCTATATCACACCGCCTGTGGCCCTGGCGGCCTATGCAGCCGCGAGTATTGCTCAGGCAAACCCCCTTCGAACCGCGGTCCAGGCCGTCAAATTGGGCTTTGTATCCCTGCTGGTCCCTTTCTTTTTTGTCTACAATCCGGCCCTCGTGGGTCATGGAACCCTTGTACAGATTTTTTTGTCGATGACCACGGCCGCATTTGGCATTATCCTTTTAAGCGCCGGGTTTGAAGGTTATTCTTTTTTTCTCAAAAGGATCTCCATCCCTGTCCGCGTTATCTTTATGGCCGCCGGGTTCCTCATTTTTCATCCCAAGACGGTGACCGACCTCATTGGCATTGCGCTGGTGGGGGCCGGTGTCGGGTATCACTATATCGAAAAGGGTGTTACCGGAAGACGGGTTCGTTCCATGGCTCTTTAGTCCCTTTATTTAGGTCCAAAAACCCGGTCCCCGGAGCCGGCCAAAGAATGCCGTCAGCCTGGAATCGGCCATTCCCCCCTCTCCTTGAGGACATCCCGGTAAATGGAAAGGGCCTCGTTAACGGCCGGCATGCCGGCATAGGTCGCCACCTGAAAGAAGACCTCCGCGAGTTTTCCTGGGGCACACCCCACATTTAGGGCAGCATTTACGTGGAGCCTTAATTCATCGCCGGCACGGATCGCTGCCAGCATGGCACAGGTGACCATCTGCCTTTCCGGCAAGGTAAGAACCGTTCGGGAATAGAGATTACCTGTGATAAATTTCGAAAAATCGTTGGCCAGATCCCTATCAAATTCCTTCCACATCAAGTACGGTGGATCCATCCGAATACCTTTTCCAAAGAGCTTCTTTGCCGTCTCCTGAGTTTTTTTTCTGATCTCTTCTTCACTCACCATTCACATCCTCCCATGTGGTGTCTGAACGAAAAGCCTGTTCAGACACGATTTTGGATTTTGGATTGCAGACCTAAAGAACCTTTTTTGCCTCTGTTTTCACTGGGGCCTATTCCAGGAGTTGGTCTTTAAGCAACCCCAGTTTTTCATCATTTATCCCGGCCTTTGTCCTGAGGTAATTTGAGGCTGAGCCATAGACCTTTCTGATATGGTCGAGACAAGCAATTATGCACTCACGGGGCGCGGTGAAATAGGGGGCTACCGCTTCAGGGTCGATCCCTATTTCCCTGATCCATTCATAGATCCTTTCCAACAACTCACCAATATAAACATTGGAGAGTCCGTGGTCATAAACAACTGTATCTTCCGAAACCCCGAGGGAAAGCAAAAACAGGGCCGCACAAACTCCTGCCCGATCCTTTCCGCCTGTGCAATGAAAAACCAATGGGCGGCTTTCGGGCTCGATCATTCGATGCAGGACCTTGCCCCATGTTTCCCCGAACTCATCCACATTCCTTATATAACCCTTGACCATAAAGTCTTTACTCAGCCAACTGATATCACCTTTCTTTATCCTCTCAAGGGCTT
This sequence comes from Desulfobacteraceae bacterium, assembly GCA_013203065.1. The sequence goes on from JABMQV010000529.1 coordinate 5,606, forward strand.
TGACAGAGTCAAACTCGCCATGCACAACGGGGAGATGAAGATACTCGATGCCGCTGCCCTCCGGCAGCCGATCAGGTGAATTCTTCACCTCTCCCGGGGTCCGAAAATCGCAGACCAGCCTGATGCTCATCCCTTTCAGGACTGTTTGATCCGTGGCTGTAAGTCTAGCCAGACTGTCCGAACGGAAGATCTGGCCCCACTTTGTTCTACGACCGTCCGAGGTCTCATAACCGCCCAGGTCTCGGAAATTAACCGCCCCTTTAAGAGATATGCGCCGCTCTCTGGAAATAGGCCTTGATTTTTCCTGTTCCATTAACTTCTCCACAACTTCTCAATAAATTTTGAAATTAGGGGAATGGAGATTCCGTTTTTCGGGCGTAAAACTCGCCCGTAAGAGAGCGTAAA
>JABMQV010000006.1 GCA_013203065.1 Desulfobacteraceae bacterium
CGGCCCTCCTGTGTTTCGCCGCTAGGGCGAGGCATGGGTCTCATAAAATCCTATGAATGACTATCAACAAAACAATCGCTATTTTGCTCAGATAGCCGGGGGTATGGAAGCACTCGGGGCCGAAGAACTCTCCGAGTTGGGGGCGGACCATATTGATCCTGCTTACAGGGGAATCTATTTTGAGGCGGATAAGGGCACCCTCTACCGTGTAAATTATTGTTCCCGATTGATTGCCCGGGTTCTGGCACCTTTATGCTCCTTTCGGTGTCACAGCGATCGGTATTTATATCAGAGGGGGTTGGAGATCGATTGGCCTGTTTTTTTCAAAGGGAACGATTCTTTTGCGGTTTCCGCCAATGTGTCCCACAGCAAGATCAACCATTCCCAATATGCGGCCCTGCGGTTAAAGGACGCCGTTGTGGACCGTTTCAAATCGGCCCATTTGAGAAGACCCAGTATTGACAGGATTGAACCGGATATTCGGCTCAATCTTTATATCGAAAAAAACTGGGCCACCATCAGTCTTGATACCTCCGGCGAATCCCTTCACCGCCGGGGTTATCGAAAGGAAACCGTAGAAGCCCCCATGCAGGAGACTTTGGCTGCGGCGATCATCCGCCTTTCGGAATGGGACGGATCAAGACCCTTGTACGACCCCATGTATGGATCAGGCACCCTGCTCTGCGAGGCCCTGATGCATCATTGCCGCATCCCGTCCGGTTATCTCAGAAAAAGGTTCGGGTTCCAATTGCTGCCCGATTTTGACGGAGATGTGTGGGAAAAGGTGAAAGGGGAGGAAGATCAGAAAATTCGGTCTCTTCCTTTAGGGGGTATCGCGGGAAGTGATGTTTCCCGGACGGCGCTTAAAGCTGCAGCCACAAACCTTGCCTCCCTGCCGCACGGTAGAGACGTCGGGCTCAGGACCGCCTCCTTCCAGAAGATCGGCGATCTTAGAGACCGGGTTATTGTCTGCAACCCCCCTTATGGGATACGGACGGGCAATAGGGATGACATAGGGGGATTGTACAAGGCCTTTGGGGACTACTTAAAAAACCACTGCAAAGGCTCGAACGTCTACATCTATTTTGGTGAAAGAAAAACAATCGGCCACATCGGCCTCAGACCGTCTTTCAAAAAACCCTTTTCAAGCGGCGGCCTTGACGGAAGAGTGGCAAAGTTTGAAATCTATTGACAATTCCATCAGCACAAAAGATAAGGTGTCGCGGTTCGATCAAAAGACCAACGGCCGCAATGACGCCGACAAGGAAGAGACATGTCACAAATACGAAACTTCAGCATTATCGCGCATATTGATCACGGGAAATCCACCCTGGCCGACAGGATTATCCAGCATGCCGGCATGGTAACAGAACGGGAATTCCGCAACCAGATCCTTGACACCATGGACCTCGAGCGGGAAAGAGGGATTACTATCAAGAGTCAGACCATCACCCTCCCCTATACGGATAGAAAAGGAGAGACCTTTTCCCTCAACCTGATCGATACGCCGGGTCATGTGGATTTTTCCTATGAGGTGAGCCGGGCCCTGGCCTCGTGCGAAGGAGTGCTCCTTTTGGTGGACGCCTCCCAGGGGGTTCAGGCCCAGACACTGGCCAATCTCTATATGGCCATGGAACACGATCTGGCGGTCATCCCGGTGATCAACAAGATCGACCTTCCCTCTGCCGATATCGAACGGGCGCGAGAGCAAATCGAGACCGAACTGGGATTGGACGGCGAGGCGGCCATTCTCTGCTCCGCCAAGGAGGGTACCGGCATCGAAAACGTGCTCGAAGCCATTGTTGAATATATTCCCCCGCCAGCGGGCCAAACGGATGCCCCGCTGAGTGCCCTCATCTTTGATGCCAACTATGATCCTTTCAGAGGGACCATCATCAGTTGCCGATTATTTGACGGAAACCTTAGACCGGGAGACCTCATCAGGTTCATGTCCAATAACGCCGTCTATAAGGTGGAAGAGGTGGGTGTTTTCCGGATTCAAAGGGAACCACGCCCCTCACTTTCTGCCGGTGAAGTGGGCTATATTATTTCAGGGATCAAGACCGTGAGCGACACGAGCATGGGGGACACCCTCACCCTGGACACCGATCCCGCCCCTGTCCCTTTACCAGGGTTCAGGGAGGTCAAGTCCGTGGTCTTTTCCTCCATTTACCCCATAGCCTCGGACGATTACCAGGACTTGACGGACGCCCTCGAAAAATACAAACTCAATGACGCTGCACTGACCTACCAGAAAGACACCTCTTCCGCCCTCGGTCAGGGGTTTCGCTGCGGTTTCCTGGGACTGCTTCATCTGGAGATCGTTCAGCAAAGGCTCGAGCGCGAATACGACCAGACCTTTATCATGACCGTACCAAGCGTCCAGTACCGGTTTACGCTCCAAAACGGTGATTCCCTGACGGTTGACAACCCCCAGTATTACCCGGACCCGGTCGTTATCGAAAGTTCGGCAGAACCCTTCATCAGAGCAAACATCCTCATCCCGGAACGTTACATGGGCGCTGTTATGAAACTGTGTATGGAACGTCGGGGGGTGAACTCACAATTCACCTATCCAACGCCGGGGCGAATCGAGATCATCCTGGAAATGCCTCTTGCAGAGGTAATTGTCGATTTCTACGACAAACTCAAGACCCTTACCCAGGGATACGGTTCTTTTGATTATGACCTCATCGACTACCGGGCGAGCGATCTCACAAAACTGGATATCCTGGTAAACAGCGAAAGGGTAGATGCTCTTTCACTCATTGTCCACAGGGACCGGGCGAGAGAATGGGCTGTAAAGGTCTGTGACCGGCTCAAAAAGGAAATTCCCAGGCATCAGTTCAAGATTGCCATCCAGGGAGCCATCGGAGGAAAGATCATCTCACGATCCACCGTCGCCCCTTTCAGAAAGGACGTGACCGCCAAATGTTACGGAGGAGACATCACCCGAAAGCGCAAACTCCTGGAAAAACAAAAAAAAGGGAAAAAGCGAATGAAGATGGTAGGCTCCGTAATGATTCCCCAGAACGCCTTTGTTGCTATTTTGAAGTCCGATGATGAATGATCCCCAGATGCCGGGACTATATGTTCACGTGCCTTTCTGTGAAAGCAAATGCCCCTATTGCGATTTCTATTCTGTTACCTCGCGATCCCACATGAACAAGTGGCTGGCGGCCCTGGAGCGGGAAACATCTCTATACAAAGACCGGTTTCCTTTATTTGATTCTCTGTACATGGGCGGCGGTACGCCCAGCCTTCTTGATGATCAGACATTGACCTCCCTGACAAAAGGGCTTTTTCGCCAATTCACCATCTCGTCTGACGCAGAGGTGACCATAGAGTGCAATCCAGACGATGTGACCCCCGGAAAAGCAGCGCTTTTCCTGGCCCTTGGGGTGAACCGCATAAGTCTTGGTGTCCAATCTTTTGACGATGGGGAACTTGCTTTTCTCAAAAGAAGACACAACGCCGGTCAGGCTGAAAAGGCGTTTACGTCTCTCCGCAGGGCCGGGTTTGACAATATTGGGATTGATCTCATGTACGGTTTGCCCGGGCAGACCGAATCCGATTGGCTCGAGACCCTGGACCGGGCCCTTGAGTTTGAACCCGCCCATCTCTCGTGTTATGAGTTGACGATTTCAGCGGGGACGCCTTTTGCAAGGATGCGTGAGGAGGGGGTCTTTGCCCCTTTAGAAGAAGAGGAGGGAAGGGCCCTGTTTCTTGCTACCGCCCAATACCTGGCAGACCGTGGATACATCCACTACGAGGTCTCAAACTTTGCAAAGGAAAAAAAATTCATGTGCCGGCACAACCGGAAATACTGGAAGCGCACACCCTATCTGGGCCTGGGACCCTCTGCCCATTCCTTTGCCCACGGGAAACGGTGGTGGAATGCGAGATCAGTGTCCCACTATTGTGAGCATCTCTTCAAAGGCCGATCGCCTGTTGAGGGGAGCGAGAAACTTTCGCGGGATCAGGCCTCTCTTGAATCCCTGGCCCTGGGGTTCCGGACGAAAGAGGGGCTGGATGAGACCCTCTTTCACAACCGGCCCCAGGCCCACAGGATTATCACCGAGCTGTGTGCATCGGGTCTTGTGAGCCGCGAGGACGGCAGAATCCTTCCCACCCCAAAGGGTTTTCTGGTGGCGGATAGTCTGCCCCTGCTCTTTTACTGAACGATTTGGTTCAGTGGGGGAACTAGCAGCCAATAATCTTGACGCCCCGCTCGATCTCAAGTAAGC
>JABMQV010000530.1 GCA_013203065.1 Desulfobacteraceae bacterium
AAGTTGCTGATAGAGACCAAAAAAAAGGATAGGGTTATCCATATGAATTTCAGGAGGTAAAAACATGGCACAAGATACCATATCAAGACCAAGGGCGGAGGTCCTGGTCAACGACTTCGTCAGAAGCGTCTATAACTGGATGGCCTTCGCCCTTGCACTGACCGGCTTTGTGGCCTTTTACGTGTCCCACAGTCCGTCCCTGACACGGCTCATATTCGGGAATCCCATGATATTTTTTGTACTGATCTTTGCCGAACTGGGCCTAGTGTTCACCATCAGCGGAATGGTAAACAGGCTGAGTGCGGGCACGGCCACATTCCTTTTCGTGATCTATTCGGCACTGAATGGCGTTACCCTTTCCTTCATCTTCCTCGCATACACCAGCACGTCCATTGCAAGCACTTTCTTTATCTGTGCAGGAACATTTGTGGGGTGCAGTATTTATGGGTGGACCACCAAGAAGGATCTGACCTCATGGCGCGGATTCCTGATGATGGGTCTGATCGGGATCATCATTGCCTCTCTTGTAAATATGTTCATCCGCAGCAGCGGCATGAGCATAATCATCAGTTACATTGGCGTCATTGTCTTTGTGGGGCTCACCGCCTACGATACCCAAAAACTAAAAAATATGGCATCAGCCCAGCCCGCAGGGCTTGATGCCGGGGTGGTCAGGAAGGGAGCCATCCTTGGGGCGCTATCCCTCTACCTGGATTTTATCAATCTCTTTCTGATGCTCCTCAGAATATTCGGGCAGGCAAGAGACTGATGGCGCGAGGCCTAAATCCCTGAACGAAAGTCCAAGAACAAATCATCCCCCTGATGGACCCAAGGCCTGTCAGGGGGATATTATTTTGGGGAAGTTGATATCATGGAACCTTCCTACATGAGACTGCACCATGAAGGTGAACTGCAAAATCGCCTGGGAAAGGCCCTGAATCTTTTGGAATCCTGCACCCTCTGCCCCCGTGAATGTGGCTCTCATCGCCTTGATGGGGAAACAGGGTTTTGCCGCACAGGAAGGAGGGCCAGGGTCTCCAGCTACAACGCCCATTTTGGAGAGGAAGGCCCCCTTGTGGGCAGATACGGCTCAGGGACTATCTTTATGACCTCGTGCAATCTGCTTTGCAGCTTTTGTCAAAACTACGATATAAGCCATCTGGCAGAAGGGGTCGAGGTGGCGCCCGAACAAATGGCAACCATGATGATCCATCTGGCTGAAAGGGGCTGTCATAACATCAATTTTGTAACTCCCACCCACTTTGTCCCTCAAATTATTGAAGCCCTTATCCTGGCCATCGACGAGGGGTTAAGGGTGCCGCTGGTCTATAATTCCGGCGGGTATGATCGAAAAGAGACCCTGGAGCTTTTGGATGGGATTTTCGATATCTATATGCCCGATTTCAAATTCTGGGGTGATGAATGGGCGGACCGGTTTTGTGATGTCCCGGACTATGGGGAGGTGGCAAGGGCGGCAATCAAAGAGATGCATCGCCAGGTGGGTGACCTGGTGGTGGATGATGACGGGGTTGGGCTCAGGGGATTGATCGTGAGGCACCTGGTTATGCCCGATAATGTGGCAGGGACCAAAGAGGTTATGGGGTTTCTTTCGGAAGAGATTTCTCCAAATACCTATGTCAATGTGATGGATCAATACAGGCCCTGCGGCAAGGCAGATCAAGATGAATTTATCAACCGCCGAATTACGGGGCAAGAGTTCAGGGATGCAATGGATTCAGCAAAGACAGCGGGGCTGGTCCGGCTTGACCCGAGAGACCGCCCTCGTCTGATTTTCCAAATCTGATGGAAGAAAAAAGAGTGTTTATCGTGGGCGACATTCACGGTTGCCTTGGGTTGCTGGAAGGGCTCATGGAGAAGGTCCCGTGGCAGCCGGAAAAGGACCAACTTATCTTCCTGGGCGATTACATCGACAGGGGGAAAGACCCCAAAGGAGTTGTGGACTATCTCGTGGAGCTCAAGGGATCTACGCCCAATGTTCAGTTTATCAAAGGAAACCATGAAGTCATGCTACTGGACTACCTGGACGGGAGGAACCGTGACCTCTATTTCGCAAACGCCGGTTACACCACCTTGAGAAGTTACCTGGCGGCCAAGCCTGCGGGGGAGGAGGCCTTAATCCCGCCGGAACATATGGAGTTTTATGATTCCCTTAAGTCATATATTGAGGCTGAGGACTACTACGTGGTTCATGCAGGGTTCAGGCCTGGAGTAGACCTGGAGGACCAGACATTGGAAGACATGGTCTGGATCCGGGAGCCCTTTATCTACTCGGACTATGATTTTGGGAAAAAGGTCATCTTCGGCCACACGCCCTTCAAAAGGCCTTTTGTCATGAAAAACAAGTTTGGCCTGGATACCGGCGCTGTCTATGGTAACAGGCTGACTTGCCTTGAACTCCCCAAGGTCATATTCCATTCTGTGGAGGCGTAGGAATCTTGATAGGAATTACGGCAACAGTTCCGGTGGAGATCATCTTGGCTGCGGGCCTGAAACCGGTGGATCTCAATAACCTCTTTATCACTGCCGGGAGTCCCGGTAAGCTCGTGGCACAGGCAGAGTCAGCAGGGTTTTCGCACAACATATGCGCATGGATTAAGGGGATTTACAGCACGGTGATCAACCATGGGATTAGAGACGTCATCGCCGTGACAGGTGGGGACTGCAGCAACACCATTGCGCTGGGGGAACTGCTGGAACGAAAGGGTGTAAGGGTAATCCCTTTTGAATATCCCCTGGACCGCAGCAGAGACTCCCTGCAGACCCAAATGGAATCCCTCAAAAAGGAACTCTCCACCAACTGGCCTGAGATAGAGAGTATGGGGGCGCGGTTGGCAAGTATCCGGGTCAAATTGAAAAAATTGGACCAACTGACGTATGCCGAGAACGTGGTCACAGGCTTTGAAAACCATCAATTTCTGGTCAGCAGTTCCGATTTTAACGGCGACCCCGATGCATTTGAAAAGGAGCTGGACCAAATCCTTGTCAAAGTTCAAGACAGGCCCCCCCGGAGGGATGAGATCCGCCTAGGCTATTTGGGCGTACCTCCCATCTTCACCGAGTTCTATGAGTTTATTGAATCTTTGGACGCCAGGGTGGTCTTTAATGAGGTGCAGAGGCAATTCAGCATGCCCTTCCATCAGGAAGATATCGTAGAGCAATACCTGCAATATACCTATCCATACCCCATGGGCGCAAGACTCAAGGATATCAAAGGGGCCATTATCGAGCGGCAGTTGGACGGCCTGATCCACTATACGCAGACATTTTGTTACAGACAGCTCTACGATATCGTCTTAAGGGAACTTATGCCGATCCCGCTCCTCACCCTTGAGGGGGATCGGCCGGGGCCGGTTGACGGCCGAACCACCCTCCGTATCGAGACCTTTGTGGAGATGTTGCGGGCCAGGAAAGAGGAGTTGGCTTAAGTTAGCTTCTGCTTTCCGCTGATGACCGCCTCAGCCAATTCCACATCCTTTTTGCTTCCAATATAAAGGGGCGTCCTCTGATGCAAGGCACCCGGGTCAATTTTGAGAATTGGGCCGTGGCCGTCGCTGGCGTAGCCTCCCGCCTCCTTAACTACCATAGCCAGGGGATTGGCTTCCACCAGTAGCCTCAGTTTCCCCGATGGTTTTTTGGGATCCTTTTTGTCGGCCGGATACATAAATATCCCGCCTTTAAGGAGGTTGCGGTGAAAGTCCGCCACGAGGCTACCCACATAACGGGAAGTATAGGCCCATCCTGTCTCCTTATCCGTAGTTTTGAAATAGTTCACCAAGGCCCTGGTTTTGTCGTCCCAGTACTGGTAGTTGCCCTCGTTTACACTGTAAATCTTTCCCCTCTCGGGGATCTGGATATTCTCGTGGGACAGGAGAAATTCACCAACGCTGGGAAACAGGGTAAAGCCATGGACACCGGCCCCGTTTCCGGTAGTGTACACCATGATTGTGCTTGAACCATAGATAAAATAACCCGCTGCCATCTGTTTTATGCCGGGTTGCAAGACCTCGCTCAAAAGGATCTCACCGCTCTGCCTACTCACCTGTCTCTTGTAGATGCCAAAGATTGTCCCGATACTCACATTGACATCGATGTTGGAAGACCCGTCGAGGGGGTCAAAGAGAAGGATATAGTCACCTCTGGGATACTGAGAAGGGATTTCAATTAAATCGGGGTCTTCTTCTGAACCCATGCACCACAGTTGGCCGATGTGCTGCATCCGTTGAACGATCACCTGGTTGGCAAACATGTCCAGCTTCTGCACCTGCTCATCCTGCACATTGATCTTGCCCGTTGCTCCCAGGATATCTACAAGACCAGCCTTGTTTACCTCTCTGGAAATGACCTTGGCGGCCACCACCAGCTCATTGAGCAGCGTGGTAAAAGCGCCGGTTGCCGACGGGTTTTCACGTTGCTGTCTCAAAATGTGCTGGGTAATGGTAGTGCCTACTCCTACTCCTACTCCTACTCCTTCTCCTTCCATATTGTTACCTCCTATCTTGCTTGACTGCCGGTGACAGACCGTTTCTCCTTTGCTGGCCTCTGAGGCACAAACGAAAACGTGATGTGTCGCCAAGACAAAAATGTGATAGCTAATATTTCAACAGGGAATCCCAGAACTCTGGATCGTCATCTCTCCAGTTGGGACCGAACCTCCTATCACAAAACCCGCTGAGCCTTTCAAACCATTTGACCCACACATTTTTTTCCCTATCCAAGGCCTCAAAAATATCTGTTAAATAGGTATCAATATTGGTAATTTCATCCTTAGGAACATAATAACATGCACCCTTTTCAAAGGATTTCTTGAGGCTGTCTTTTGAAATGGCGTGGGCGGTGAGCATCAGGGTGGGGATGTTCTTTTTGCTGGCAATATCCAGCAGTTCATATCCTTTGACTCCCATGATATCCAGGATCGCAGCGTGGTAAAAATTGGTTTCAAGGAGATCCTTTGCCTCTTCAAATGTCGAGGCCCGATCAACCTGGCTCGTGGGAAGGATCTCCGTCAAGAACTCCAAGATGTCCTCTTCATCATCCACGATCAGCACCCTTTTCCCATTAAGTATATCCTTAGGGGCCATGCCTCCTCCTCCATTAGAATATCTGAGCCTGACAGAATCAAAATGAGCTTTTACGGGCTGGATTTCTTAACAACTCACCAGGACCGATGCCCATGTTCTATGCGGCCTCATCCCTGTACTCTAACCTGTAGATTTCCGCGAGGGTCAAGAATATGGTGATGATTAAGGGGCCGTAAACAAGGCCCATTATTCCGAAAAGCGTCATCCCACCGATTATTCCTATGAACACCAGGAGTTGATTCATTTTCATGCCCTGGCCAATCAGCCGAGGCTTCACCAGATATTCGATGACCGAACTGTAGGCCATATTGTAGATCAGATAACCAATGGCGGTGCCCGTTTTTCCCTGGAGCATCAAGATGGCGGTGGCCGGAATAAAGACGGCTGAGGCCCCTACAATGGGTAAAAAGGCCGCAAAGGCCAACACGGTCCCCCAGAGAAAAGGGGACCCTAACCCAAAAATGAAAAAGCCAATCCCCCCCAGGATCCCCTGAATAATTCCGGAAAGGCCGTTGCCCACAATGATGGCCCGCCCCATTTCTTGAAACTTGTTTGCCAGCTTTTCCAACTGTTCTTTCGGCATGGGCAGGAGTTGGATAATGTATTCTTTTAGGCGGCCTCCATCTCGAAACAGATAATAGATGGTAAGCATCATGAGGAAAAAGTGGACCAGGAAATTAAGCAGGTTTGAGGCCATGGGACTGATGTGGCTATAGAGGAAAAGGCCAATTCTTTTTCCCAGTGAAGAGGCCAAGTTTTCAACTGTTTTGGGTGTGATCTCCAAACCGGCCATCTCTCCCCACTTCCTGAGGCGTTTGGCCCACACCGAATCGCCCTCAAGCGTCTGTTGAATTTGATGCAGGGAAACCGAGTCCCTTGTTTTGTTGTAGAATTCAAAGGCTTCATTGGAAAGGGTTCCCACAAACCAGCTGGCAGGAATAACCAGCACCGTCAGAATGAAAAGGATCATAAAAAGAGACGCCAGGGCCTCTCGCCCCCCAAACAGCCTAATGATCAAGGCATACATGGGATAAAGTACACTCGCTATCAACAGTGCCAACACAATGGCCGAAACGTAGGCCCAGAGAAGACTCAAAACCAGGACCAGAGAGCCAAGCAAGAATATGATGAAAAGCTTGCTGCCGTGTTTTTCCATGGTGTGAGAACCCAAAAAAATGGCGGGAGTGCATGGGAATCGAACCCACCTACCGAGGGTTTAGCCCGGTACACCGGATTTGAAGTCCGGGAGCCC
>JABMQV010000007.1 GCA_013203065.1 Desulfobacteraceae bacterium
AAGGCCGCTGCCACGCCTTTTCCGGTCAAGACGTCAGCGTCACTCGGCGTAATAACCGACCCCCCCACGATTACCGGAACTGAAAGATTTTTCTCTTTTAAAAGCCCAAGCAATTCCGGGACGTAATAGAGGTATTCCCATGAATGGCAACTGAATCCAATCACATCAACCCCTTCCTCCAAGGTCATTTGAAGGATCATGGCCGGCAGATTGAATCTTCCGGCATAGATGACCTCCATTCCGGCGTCTCTAAACATCCTTGAAACCGCGATTGCGCCCACCTCATGTTGATCCATGCCCAATATGCCGATTAACACCCTGATCTTATCCATCAAATCCCCTTTCCCGGAGGGGACTCAATTACGCCATGGGGGTCGTATGGAAAACCATAGGCCAAACGCATCATTCCGGCAATCTCCCCCATAGTCGCGCCAGCCTCAGTGGCCTTCAGGATGGGAAACATCACATTTTCACCTTCACTCTTGGTCTTGTCATGGACCTGGCTAAGAACCTCTTTGATCTGTCCCTGATCCCTTTTTTCTTTGAACGCTTTGATCTTTTGTATGCGATCCCAACAGGGTTCGATCTTTTCTTCCGCCACCTCTTTTAACAGAGTGTCCTCGTGTTCAGGAATCTGATGGATGTTGAGCCCCACCTTCTTTGTGTCCCCATCCTTTATCTCTCTGGCATACCTCTCCATGGCGTCATCAAAAAATTTCTTAAACCATCCCTTGTCCGAGAGCTCTGCCGGATCGCCCAGGCCCTCGATCTCCATGACCTTATCCCAGATTCGCTTTTCCACTTGATCCGTCAGAGACTCTACAAAATAGGCCCCCCCCAGGGGGTCCGCCACCTTGATCACGTTTGTTTCGAGATCAATGACCTGTTGGGTTCTGAGGCCGATGAGGTGCGACTCGGGGCTGGGGGTCCTGTAGGCCTCATCAAAGGCGGAGATTTCCAAGGCCTGAACCCCGCTCAGTACCAGTGCAAGTGCCTGAACAGTACCTCTCACGATATTGTTAAAGGGCTGCTGTGCGGTGAGGGATAACCCTGACGTGTGAGAGGCGATCACCACCGCCAATGACCGGGGATCCTTTGCACCAAAATCCTCCTTCATCATTTTTGCAAAGAGCCTCCTGGTTGCTCTGATCTTGGCGATCTCCTCAAAAAAATCCATACTGCAGTTTAAAAGGATTGCGATTCTCGGCGCAAAGCTGTCAATGTCCAGCCCTCGGGCGAGTAACGCTCGAATGACATGCCTCATTTCGATAAACCCCAGCGCCATTTCCTCAACCACGTCCAGCCCTGCCTCGCTGATATAGTAGGTATCCTCAAGAAAGGAGTGGAACCTGGGCATTTCCCTGCTGCAAAACTCTATGGAATCGGTGGTCAATCTCAGTCTGAGGGGAAATGGCATATGCATGGAATACCCACAGTCCTCACAGTAGAAAGGGGCCTGAACCACTGATCCCCTCAGCTTCTCAGCGGGTATATTATTCTCTTTTGCAACCAGGTACAGGCCAGCGATGGCAAAAGCCGGCGGTATGGAATTTGATACGGAAATGGATCCCAATGGCAAATCCTTATAAAGTTCCCTGTAGTCCTGAAGACAGCACAGGGAAACCCCTTGGGTTCCAATGGCGTTGGCCGCAAAGGGATGATCCGGATCGAGGCAGGCCATGGTGGGGCTGTCACCAATGACATCGATACCCATCTGCCCTTTTTCAATCAGATACTTGAGCTGCTCATTTGACCGCGAAGGCTCGCCTTCACCGGAGAGTTCCCGTTGAATCCATCCCACACCGGCCCCTGAACGCCGACCTCTTGTATAAGGGTAAGAACCAGGGTTATTGAGATGCTTGTCATAATCAAGACCTTCCAGATCTCCCGGTGTATACACTTGCTTTAGGGATATTCCTGATCGTGTCGTGTGTTCGCTCATTTGAGATCCTCGCAAAAGTGGTCAACGGGTGTAAATCACAGCCGTTGGTAAACGATAGTCATCCATTCCTTAACAAGGGAGGAGATTTATCGTATCGGGACTAATGGAGTGATGGAGTGGTGGAGTAATGGAAAAACCAAATGGACAAATATGCAACGTATTTGGATCTCGGAACAACAAGGATCGAAGAACAAGAATTAGATCTTTTTCCGTTTTTGGACCCAACACTCCGATACTCCAGTACTCCAACACTCCTGATTTACACCC
>JABMQV010000531.1 GCA_013203065.1 Desulfobacteraceae bacterium
ATAAGGCCCATTCCGAGCGCTTTACGGGCGAATCCCTTGTCGTCATATCTTGGATCAGGTGCATCCGTGGGGACCAGGTAACCCTTCCTGCCGTCTCTGCGGGTATGTCCGTGGCCGGAAAAAAAGAAGATTAGACGGTTGTCCTCATCAAAACCGTATTTGTCAATGAACTCCTCAAATGCCTTATTCAATTTGTCGCTTGTGGGGTTCATTACCTTTACCACGTGAAACCCCTGATCTTTTAAGGCCGCCTCGACCTGATCAATCTCATGTTTAACACTCTCCAGTTTGGGCCAGCCAGCGGTATAGTCACTGACCCCTATAACAAGGGCATAGCTTCCCGTGTAAAGACCCACTTTACGTCCGGATGGATCTTTAATCTCAACGCTTATTCCCTTGGTCTGGGCACCCGATGAAAGAATCGGAAGAAACACTGACACGACTGAGACCAGCACGCATATGACGATATTTTTCATGGTTTCTGACACTTTTTCCCAAAAAGCTTGTCGATTCGATTTTTCCTGGGCTACTGGATTCCCGGAATTCCTATTGATTTTTTCCTGTCACGATGATGAGGTCAAAAATGGAAGACCACGTCAAGGGCTTAAGGACGGTATTGGCCCCGAGGCTGGATACAAGGTTTGAGCCCTCCTTTTCGAATTTGGGTGCAAAGTAAACTGTATTCTTCTTGAAATTTGATCGGGGGGCAAAACCGATCCGCCCTATCTTGTAATCCATGTCCATAAGTCTCTTTGCCATCCTGTTCACAGAGGTCACATTCCAATCCCCGCTGAGTACTTTGATTTTTAGCCCCCGTAGATCCTCCTTTTGTTGTATTTTTTTTAACCTTTCTTCGAGCAACTTGTTTTCGCGGCTGATTTTTTGATTTTCTTCTCTTAACTTCTTTAACTCCTCATCCAGAACTTTCCCTTCATCTTCAACCTTTGCAATCTCCCTGAGGCTATTATTTCTGACCTTTTCATTATTTTTTTTCAGGGTGTCTATTTCCTTTTTCAAACTTGTGTTTTCGGTCGTTAGCCTCATGACCTCTTTCGGGACTTGTTTTTGGGTTGCCTCTATTTCCTTACCCCCGGCGCTTGAATCACCTTTAAAAACCTCCAGGGTCCCGCAGCCTTGAAAAACAGGTGCCGCAAACACAAGGAGTATCAAAAAGCATATTCGAGACATAGTCACCTCCCTATTGGAATCCCGTGGTATGTCATTTTCCCCATCCCGTCTTGGATTCTATCCAGCAAGAGGTCAATTCGTCAAGGGGTTTGACCTTCGGGAACAAGGCGACGTCATGTCCCGCTTCCCGCGCCCTTGTCAAAAAATGGGTTTTTGTGTAAGGTGAATTGATTAACCGGGTACCAAAGACACATGACCGCTATCGGTTGTCAAAAGGAGAACCACAATGCTTCTCATAGAGGACTTAAAAGTTGAGGTGGAGGATACGGTCATTCTTAACGGCATCGATCTGGAAATAGGTCCGGGAGAGACCCATATCCTTTTTGGGCCGAACGGTTCGGGTAAGACCTCTCTCCTTATGACCATCATGGGATACCCCCAATACAAGGTGAAAAGAGGCAAGATATTTTTCAAAGGGATAGATATTACAGACCTGCCCATCAATGAACGGGCGGGGCTGGGTATTGGCATATCCTACCAGCGCCCACCCACCATCAATGGCCTAAAGACCCGGCAGATGGTCCAACTCTGTGCAGGGGATGATTGTGACGTCAAAGGCTTGGCGCAAAGAGTCAATTTCGTTGATTTCTTGGAAAGGGATGTGAATGCCGGGTTTTCCGGGGGGGAGATCAAGCGGTCAGAATTGCTCCAGCTCATGGCGCAGGCCCCTGATCTGATGCTCTTTGATGAACCGGAGTCGGGGGTCGATTTGGAGAATATTGCCCTGGTTGGTGAGACCATCGCATCTCTACTTCAGAAGGACGGCGAGCCCACGGCAGGAGAGAAAAAATCAAAGATGCAATTGAAACGGGAACGGACCAAGATGGGTCTTATCATCACCCATACCGGATATATTTTGGATTATGTGACCGCGAACAAGGGACAGGTGCTTTTCAACGGTAAATTGAGCTGTGTCAGCAATCCGGAGGAGATTTTGACCTGTGTTGGAGAATCCGGATATGAGGAGTGCGTCAGATGCATGGCATAGATGAGTTCAAGGAACGAGCCTTCAAGGCGAAGAACAAAAAAGCGCCCCTGGGCCCGGACATCGATCTGGACGAATTTGAAAAGGCACCGGTGCCCCATCAGTACATGGCTGACGATGACCTCTGTGCCTTGCCGGAGGACGAACAACAGCGACTGGTCATGGCGGGACTTGATTTGACCAAAAAGGAAAGGGGCGGGACCTTTTTTCAAAAAGATACAACAGTGGTCCACTGC
>JABMQV010000532.1 GCA_013203065.1 Desulfobacteraceae bacterium
GAATTCCCAACCACACCCAGCGGCAAGATTCGAAAAGTGGAACTGAGGGAACTGATGGCAAAGAAAATCGTAAGTTCTCAGTAAACTCGGGCACCCGAACCCCACTCCAGAAACCCGATTATTTCTACCGGACTTATTGAGAAGTTGCAGGAAATCCAGTCGTAGAGAAAAAAATAACGCGGTGGATTTCCCCTCTGGAACTTTCAAGATGTTTAGAGGATAACGGCATGAGCGAACTCGAAATGAGCTACTGTCATCGATTTGGCCCCCATATGGAAAAGGGCCTGACGTTTGGCGATATGCTGTCTAACAGCGCGATACATTTTCCCCATAACATCGCCATCCGGTTTGGCGAGATTCACTACACCTACAACCAACTCAAACGGGTGGTTGACGGGATGGCCACATCCCTTTTGAAGCTTGGTCTGAGGAGAGGCGACCGTGTGGGCCTCCTTTTCCCTGATTGGCCCGAGTATACCATTGCGGGTTATGCGTGCGCCACCATCGGGGCCGTGGTGTCCCCCATGAATCCCCTTTACAGAGAAATGGAGATCACAACCATCCTGAATCATCTGGAGGCAAAGCTCTTCTTCATGCCCAGTGAATGGCGGGATTTCTCATTTGTCGATCTGATGGATCAGATTCGTTCGGATCTTCCCCACCTGGAACAGGTTGTGGTGAAAGGAGAGGAAAAGAGAACGTGGATGCTCGATTTTGACGATTTAATAAAGGGGGGGAAGGATCATGGCTCCGGCGGGATTTCATTGGACGACTATCTCAATGACAACCCGGTTGAGGCAGACGATCTATTGGAAATTGCCTATACATCCGGGACAACAGGCATCCCGAAAGGGGCCATCCATACCCACAATACACGAATGCTCCACTCGAAGGGGCTTGCCAATCGCATGGGGGTCACTGCCGATGATGTCTGGCTCTGTATGACGCCCCTTTTCCACACCACCGGCAACTGCGTGGTTCAGCACACAGCCCTTTTGACCGGCGGAACACTGGTGATCATGGGAAGGTATTCGGTCACTGTTTCATTAAAAGAAATAGAAAGGACAGAGGCGACCATCGCCATCGGCGTGCCTACCATGTATATTGATCTCATGAATCACGCTGAATTCGAAAAAACCGATGTCTCCTCCCTGAGATTCTCCATTTTCACCGGGGCCCCCATGCCGCCCGATGTGGCATTGCAGATCGTGAATCGTTTCGGGTGCGGCATCCTACAGGGAGATGGCACCACGGAATGCGGGAGTAATGTCTTGAGTCTCCCGGATTCCCCAATAGAACTGATTGCTGAGAGCCCTGGCCCTCCGCTGGACGTGGGGAACGAGGTGAAGATAGTGGACCCGGACACCGGACGAATTGTTCCGGTGAACACCTTAGGGGAAATTTGCCACAGGGGTCCCACAAGCTTCTTGGGATATTACAAGAATCAGGAAAAGACCGCCGAGTCGGTGGACGAACTGGGTTGGTTCCATGCCGGAGACCTTGGCACCATGGACGAGGAAGGAAACATCCGGCTAAAGGGAAGGATCAAGGACATGATCGTCCGGGGGGGTGAAAACATCTATGCGACCGATATGGAAGGGGTCGTCTATACCTATCCCAAGATAAAGGAGTGCCAGGTGGTGGGGTATCCTGATGAGCGTCTGGGTGAAAAGACCGTTGCCTGTATTATCCCAAGAGATCCCTCAGAAGAGATTGCCAGGGAGGAACTTGTTGATTTTATGGGGGATAAAACCGTCAAATACCTCATCCCTGACATGGTTGAGAATTTTGAGGATTTTCCCAGGACCGCCAGCGGAAAAGTTCAAAAATTTAAATTGAGAGCGCTTGTTATGGAGAGACAGGAGAAGGAAAAGGAATAATAGAGGGGATCGGGAACCAAAGGGAGAAATATTTTATGAAGGATCAAAAGCTCACAGATTTTCCATCTATCGCGTATCTTGAATCGGTGGAAACGTTTACGCCGGGCCTCAGGATTCCCGAGGTTGTGGAAAAATACGGGGTTCCGGCGGATAGGGTGGCCAAACTGGCCTCTGCGGAAAACCCTATTGGACCCTCACCGCGGGCAGTCAAGGCCATTGAACATGCCCTGAATGATCTTTCGCTCTATCCCGACTGGCAATCCCGGGATGTTCGAGAGGCCGTTGCCAGACACAATGGCGTAGCCGTGGAGAACGTCATCGTGAGTTGCGGGGAGACGGAATTGATCCCCTTTATCATTCTGGCCTTTTCGGAACAGGGGGATGAAATCGTCTTTCCCCTCCCCACATTTCCCATCTATGAACAGGCCGCTTTGGTGGAAAGAAGGCAACCTGTATCGGTCCCCATGGATCAAGATTTTACCATCGATCCGGAAAGGCTCCTCCACGCCTTTACGAAAAGGACCAGAATTCTAATACTCACCAGTCCCAACAACCCCCTCAGTACAACCATCGGGAAGGAGAAGATGAGGTACATCCTGGATCACACACCGCCAGGAGTCCTGGTGATTCTTGACGAGGCCTATGTGGACTACTCTGACACGGGAACCCAGGCGCGTTTTCTTGACCATTACCCAAATCTGATCGTCCTTCGCACCTTTTCAAAGATCTATGGTCTGGCAGGTCTGCGTGTGGGTTATGGAATGGCACACGACGCCGTTATCCGGGCCTTGATGAAAGTAAAGCCCACCTGGAATATGGGAAACCTGGCCGCAGCCGGCGCTGCGGCAGCCCTTGAAGACAACGAACATTATGAAAAAACCAGGGCCCTGGTACACAAGGAGAAAGCATACCTTGTCGGCAAGCTGTCTGAGTTTTCAAATGTCTCCGTGGTCATGAAGCCAGAGGCCAACTTTGTTTGTCTGCACATTTTGGACCCCGCCATTACCTCCACGGATGTCTTTGAGGGGCTCCTTCAAGGGGGCGTCATCACAAAAGACTGCAGCGTCTCTTACAAAGGATTGGGTAACCGATTCATACGGGTGGATGTGAATGTGAGATCCAAGATGGATCAATTCCTGACACAGCTTGCAAGGGTTTTGGCATGATGGAGGGAGAAGACGGTCCCAAGGGAACCGTCCGTGTCGGCATTGACGTGGGGGGGACCTTTACGGATCTGATAGCCTATGACCCTGCAAGCGGCCGGGTGACCTCCCTTAAGGTTCACACAACACCTGCGGACCCTTCTGATGGGGTGTTACACTGTTTTAGACACTTCAAAGCCGCCAGCCCCGAACCCCCTGCCATCGGCGAGCTTGCCCATGCAACAACCATTGCCACCAACACACTCCTTCAGAAAAAGGGCGCAAGGACCTGCCTGCTGACCACACGGGGCTTTGAAGATATCCTGGAACTCCGCCGCCACAACCGGCCCCTTATGTATGATCTCTTCCAGGAGATTTCTCCACCCCTTGTCCCCCGCAGCCTCAGAATGGGGATTACCGAAAGGCTGGATCCTGACGGCAACGTCCTGGTGCCCATTGACGAAAACGAACTCTTGGAGTCCATCAAAAAGATCCAGTCAGGAGGCATTGAGTCGGTGGCCATCTGTTTTCTTCATGCCTATGCAAACCCCGTTCACGAAAAAATGGCCATGGCAAAGATCTTGGCGCATTTCCCTCATCTCGTTGTCTCCTGCTCGTACGAGGTATGGCCTGAGTTTAGAGAGTACGAACGCACGAGCACAACTGTTCTCAATGCCTATATCCGGCCTTCTGTTGACCGTTATTTGGGAAAAATGGCGGAGGAGTTGTCAAGGGAGGGCGTGGAAGCCTTTTCGGTGATGAAGTCAAATGGGGGGCTCACGTCTGCTGAAAATGCGAGGCATTTTCCGGTCCACCTCATCGAGTCAGGTCCGGCAGCCGGCATGGTGTCGGCAGCCTGGCTGGGACGGGGGCTGGGGCTTGGGGATATTATCACCCTGGATGTGGGGGGGACCACCGCAAAGGCGGGGATTATCAAAAACGGAACGCCGGGGGTCACAACGGAGTTTCATGCGGATTGTCTTCACCACGGGATACCCGTTGGGGGATATCCCGTAAGGAGTCCGGTTATCGATCTTGTTGAAATTGGTGCAGGCGGGGGGAGCATTGCCTGGATCGATAAGGCCGGAATCCTCAAGGTAGGGCCCCACAGCGCCGGCGCCGTCCCGGGCCCGGCCTGTTACGGGATGGGAGGGAGTGAACCTACTGTGACCGATGCCAACCTCATTCTTGGATTTCTGAATCCCGAATACTTCCACGGGGGAGGCACACGGTTGTTCCGGGAACAGGCTGAAAAGGCCATATACGACAGAATTGGAAAAGTTTACGGGTGGTCCCTGGAAAAGGCGGCCGCTTCAGTCATACGTATCGCCAAGGCGAATCTTATCGAAATGGTTCGACTGGTTTCTATCCGAAAAGGATTTGACCCCAGGGATTTTTCTCTCTTGGCCTATGGCGGGGCCGGGCCACTTCATGCAAGTTTTATTGCAAGGGATCTCGCTATAAGCCGGACGCTTGTCCCTCCCCTTGCAGGCGTGTTCTCAGCCCTTGGGCTTCTGACGGCAGGGGTAAGGCATGATCTGGTCAGAACGCGCCCCTGTTTGACGGATGAGATGCCGCTATCTGCCGGTCCAAAGGCGTTTAGAGACCTGGAAGATCAGATGATGGACCTCTTGGACAGGGAAGACCGCGATCTTAAGAAGGTCTCCCTGTCTCGTTCGGCTGACCTGAGATATCTGGGGCAGGTCTTTGAATTGACGCTCGATGTTGTGGGAGAACTGGATACCCCGAACCAGATCCGATCCCTTGAAGCAACGTTCGAGGAAAAATATAAGGCATCTTTTCATTATATCCTTCCCGCATCACGGATCGAGGTTGTAAACTTCAGATTGAGTGCGACAATAGAGGACGCAACACCACAAACAGGGGAATTTTTCGGGAACGTTCCGGATTTACCGGGAAGCGGCGAATCTTGCATGAGAAAGATATTTGATGATGAAAAGGGCGAATTCAGGGAGGTCCCCGGATACCGCATGGAGCGGCTAAAACCCGCCGATGAAATCGACGGCCCGGCGATCATTGACGCAATGGACACAACCGTTTATATCCTGGAAGGCCAAAGAGGTTTTATGGATGAAAGACGATGCCTCTTCATTAAATCAAAATAAGGCTGTATCGAAAAAAGAGCCCCCCTTTGTTTCCTCAGATCCGGTTACCTTTGAGATCCTTCGCAGTTCCTTTTATTCCATCTGTGAAGAGATGAAAAGTGTGATCATGCGGGCTGCCTTTTCCCCGCTGATCGCCCTTTCCTCGGATCTCTCCTGTGCCCTGGCGGATGCAACGGGTAAAGTAATTGCCCAGGGAAACGATATCGCCGTTCACCTTGGCGCGATGCCTTTTTCCATAAAAGGGGCCTTGGAATCCATATCCCCATCAGCCTTACGGTCAGGGGATGCCATACTCACCAATGATGTCTACAGGGGTGGAAGCCACCTCCCCGACATGACCTTGATAACTCCCATCTTTGTGGAAGACGAATTGGTCGGGTATGCGGTTAACCGTACCCACTGGCCTGATGTGGGAGGATCCGCTCCGGGAAGTTCCAGCGTGAACCAGGAAATTTACCAGGAGGGGATTCGAATTCCACCTGTTATTATTTTCAAGAAAGGAAGGCTGGACCCGCAGATCTCTGATATCGTGTTTGCGAACGTTCGGGTCCCTGAAGAAAGATTGGGAGATCTGCACGCGCAGTTTGCAGGGAACATGCGGGGATTGCAGAGAATTAAGGAACTGGTAAGTCGATACGGCCCTGCGGCTATTAAGCGGGTTATGGGGGAGACCTTACGTTATTCCAGATATTTGATCGAAAATGAAATTGCGGACATACCCGATGGGGTATATGGATTCGAAGAATATATGGACGGGGACGGTTACGGAGCCGGTCCGGACGGCAAAGGGCTGAGGCTCTGCGCATCCATAGAGGTGACGGGAAAATCGGTTACCGTTGATTTTACGGGATCCGCTGCCGCCACAAAAGGACCGGTGAATGCGCCTTTTGCAGTGACCGCATCCAGCGTTTACTATACGCTTCTTGCCGTGACAAATCCTCTCATTCCGCCCAACTCGGGGTGCTATGAGCCCATCAACATTATCGCCCCCAAAGGGAGCATTGTCTGTGCCGAGCACCCGTATCCGGTTGTTTCGGCCAATACGGAAACCTCAAACAGGATCGTGGATGTCTTGCTTGGCGCCTTTTCCCAGGCCACACCCGAAAGGGTCATCGCAGCCAGTTATGGTTCGGCCTGCATCGTGACCATGGGTGGCGTAAATCCCAGAACCGGGGCCCCTTTTGTGCATTATGAGACCGTGGGAGGGGGGATGGGCGCGCGCCCCAATAGCGACGGTATCAACGGTCACAGGGTTCACATGGGCAATACCATGAATGTCCCCGTCGAGGCCATAGAGGCCTCTTTTCCTGTTCGAATTGTCTCTTATGAACTGATCAGAGATTCGGGTGGGAACGGGCGGCATAGAGGAGGGTGGGGTGTGCGGCGCGTGTACGAGGCCCTTGAGCCCGGCATCAGGTTCTCTGTCCTCTGCGAAAGGGGCCTCCATCCCCCCTGGGGGTTGTTCGGAGGCGAACCCGGGAAGAGGGCATCCTTTTATATGACCGGGCCCTCGGGGAGGAGGACCCGGCTTCCTTCTAAAGTTGCCTCACTCGAATTACCCATGGGTCATTGGCTCTATATTGAGACTGCAGGCGGTGGAGGCTATGGTGCGCCCCAAGAGCGGTACCCTCCGCCGAGCAAAGGAGACGATTTGGGGTAAAAGAGACGGTCGCGTTCTTTACGATTCTTGGTAAGTTCTCAGACAGGTTTAGAGAGCGCCTGAAGGAAACGGC
>JABMQV010000533.1 GCA_013203065.1 Desulfobacteraceae bacterium
GCCCTGATCTGTTCCGCCAAAGATAAAGGGCAATTCCCGTGGCCATGGCTGCGTTTAGGGATTCTATTCCCGGTTCCATGGGGATGGATATTTGAGCCGCACCTTTAAGATGATCTGGAAGCCCGGGTCCTTCAAGCCCGGCAACCAGACAGAATGAGGGGGGAAATTTGTATTTTTCGATGTCCATTCCTGTCGGGGAAAGCGTGATTATGGGGACCCTGTATCTGTTCATTTCCACCAGCGAAGGCCCTTCAAACAGAGGGATCCTTAGGAGGTTGCTGCCGGCAACCCGAAAAGATCTAGGATGATAAGGGTGTGCGGCCTCCTTCAAGAGCACTACCCTGGAAACCCCAAAGGCTGCAGCCGCCCGTATGACCGCCCCAACATTTGCTGGGTCCTGGAAAGGAATACACACTGTGCAGCCAGGAGGCCACAGGGTATCATCCAGTACAGGGAGCGCTTCGAAACTGACGAGCAAGATGGGTTGACGGGTACCAAAGACGTCAATCTGCCTGAAGAGGTCCGGAGTGAAATGATAGGCGGGGATGTCTTCCTTTACGGCACCGTTAGGTGGCTCTTGAGGATCTGAAAAGATGATACCGGCACACCGCTCAGGGAACTCTCTCAACACTTCCGTCACCTGTCTTTGACCCGACAAGAGACTCAGTCCATGTTTCTTGATGCCTCTGGCCTTTGCCAGTCTCAGAACGGTCCGAAAGGTGGGATTATGCTGACTTGCTATCTCTTTTGCTTCCATCCCTTAGTGTTGTGTTATCGGGAGATATCCTCCAGCCATTCCTCCATATCCTCAGCTGGCAGGTCCTTGATGTTGTAAAAAAACAAGAAGAGTTCACTGAACCTTTTTACCAGGCCTCCATCACTTGTGGCCTCGGCCGGTGACAGCCTGTTTTTCGGGTCGTAGAAGTCCTTAAGCCTGAGGAATAACTCCCGGACAAAAACCGGCCGGTCATCCTGGAGCCGCTGCCTCTGGGACAAGAGCTCAAGTAAAGCCAGAAGCGGCCTCAGATATGGCCCCAGCATCTTGTAGTTATAATAGTGAACTTCCCTTTCCGAACTGTACTCCTTTGGGGCAAATCTTTCTATGATCTGGATCACCTCATAGGTCGCATCTTTTTTATCGCCCCCCCTACTCCTTCTTCTACCTGAAAAGATATCCAAGATCACAGGTCTTCTCCTACCCCCGGAAATGCGTCTCGGGAATTCCACAACCCATTGAAATTAAAGGTTCTTAAGTGGCTATTTTTGAGGTCAGCCACATGGAATGTTGGAATGCTTTTTATCATCTCCTATCTGCCTGGAGTGTATGTCCTCTGAGGGAGCGTGTTATCTGGGTGAGAAAAAAGGCTGCACCGGCCACCAGGATAATTGTAGCGCCCGAGGTAAAATCATAACTGTAGGAAAGCCACAACCCGACAATTGTAAAGAGAATACCCAGCAGAGATGAGAGCACCATCATTTTCCACAGAGAACTGGTATATTTCTCTGCAATGTAAGGGGGAATTGTCAGCAGGGCAATAACCAGAATCAGACCCACAACCTTTATGATCATTACGATGGAAAGGGCCGTCATACAGAGCAGAAGAAAGTATAGGGATTTTACGGGAACTCCCACCACAAAGGCAAATTCTTCGTCGTAGGACATAGCAAGGAACTCTCTGTAGAAGGCAAGGATGATCAGAAATATCATTCCGTCCAAGCCAACCACAAACCATATATCTGCCATTGAGACAGACAAAATGCTCCCAAAAAGATAGCTCATAGCGTCCACATTATAACCTGGGGTAAGATCAATAAAGATGATTCCAATAGCCATGCCAACGGCCCAGAGCACCCCGATGATGGTATCGGCCCTGTGTTTGGATTTCAGAGTTACCGCACCCATAATCATAGAGACGACGACAGAAAAAAAACCTGCTCCCAGGACTGGGGAAAAACCCAGATAAAATGCCAGCCCGATACCTCCAAAGGCTGCGTGCGCAATGCCTCCCGAGAGAAACACAATCCGATTGGCAACAACGAGGGAACCGATGATTCCGCATGAGATACTGACCAGAATTCCGGCAAGGAGGGCATTTCTCATAAATTCAAACTGCAGGGCATCCCACATTTCACTCCCCCTTATGCGTGGGCAGGACACGGTGGGGCAATCCGTGGGCGACCAAGTCTACCGGGCACTGGTAGGCCATATCGAGCATCTCTTGGGTAATTTCTCTCCCCTTGTGGAGTATCATTGTGCGGTTCACACATGCAACCGACTTGACGTAGCGGGATATCACACCGATATCGTGGGTGACCACCAGAATAGTCACTTCTTTATTCAGTTCTCTCAGAAAGTCATAGAGATCCGTCTCAAATTCAGGGTCGACACTGGCCGTGGGCTCATCCAGAAAAAGGATCTCGGGATCGGTGGCCAGAGCCCTTGCAATAAAAACCCGCTGTCTTTGTCCACCGGAAATGCTCCCGATGGGGACATGGCGGTACTCCCACATGCCCACCTTCTTTAAGACCTCCTCAGCCTTCAAGTGGTCCTTGCGGGAATGCCACCCCCAGAGGCGTGATCCATCTAATCTCCCCATCAGCACAATTTCCCGAACCGAGATGGGAAAATTCACATTGAAATCCGTGTTTTGAGGCATATACCCCACCCTGTGTTTGGCATTGTGGGGCGCCTCCCCCAATATGCTTATCCTCCCGCCACGCGGTTTCAAAATTCCAAGCAGAAGCTTCAAAAGGGTGGTCTTGCCGCCGCCGTTGGGTCCCAGCAGCCCCAGGAAATCACCCTGTTCCACTGAAAAGGTAATCTCCTCAAGGACAGGAGTATTCCTGTAGGAAAACTGCAAATCTTTCACATCGATTGCAGGGACGTCCATGACATCCTTTAAAAGACCGTTTTGCGTGAAATCAATCCTTGACCGTCTCGAAAAATTTAAGATTTTGTTTTAATTTCGCGAGTTTTAGGGATAATTCGCCAACTTTATCTTTAACCTTAGCGACTATTTCAGAAGGCGCCTTCTTCAAAAAAGCATCATTGGATAGCTTTTTATTTGCGGTGCCAATTTCCTTTTCAATCTTCTTAATCTCTTTCCTTAATCTTTTTCGCTCCTCCTCAAAGTCGAGGAGCCCTTTCAGGAGAACATGAACGGATGTCTGACCTATTACTGCCGTCGCGGATGCCTCTGGTTTTGGGGCCCCAGCCTCTATGGAGGCGTTATCCACCTTTGCCAGAGTCTTGATATGGTCCAAATTATTCCCCAATACACTGGCTTCTCCGGCGTCAGGGACATCCATAAGGACATTGACCTTTTTGGAAGGGGCAATGTTCATCTCGCCGCGTATATTCCGAATCCCGCTGACAACCGCCATAAGTATCCCCATCTCCTTTGACGCCGCTTCATCTCTCACAAAATCGGAGGCTTGCGGGAATTTGGCCCTCATTATGCTGCCCTCGGCTCCAGGGAGTTTCTGCCATATTTCCTCGGTAACAAATGGCATAAGGGGGTGGAGGAGTTTCAAGGCTGCCATAAGTGCGTCCTTGATACCCGCCTTTAAGGATTCTTTGATGCCCATATCATCTCCATAAAGGCCCTGTTTGGCCATCTCCAAGTACCAGTCACATAACTCATGCCATATGAATTGATAGCAAAGTCCTGCCGCTTCATTGAATCGAAAATCCTCCAAGGCCTTTGTGACTTCCTCGCTCACTTGGCTTAGCCTGGTATGAATCCAGCGGTCTGGGAGGGTATAAATTCTCTCCCCTTCTTTGGCATCCTCCCCCCCTTCCAGGTTCATCAGGACAAATCGTGCGGCATTCCACAATTTGTTTACAAAATGCCGGTAACCCAGAATTCGCTCTTCGGAAAGCCTGATATCTCTCCCTTGGGCTGCCAGGGCAGCCAGGGTAAAGCGGAAAGCGTCTGTTCCGAATTCATCCATCACCTCAAGGGGATCTATAACGTTCCCCTTTGATTTGCTCATTTTCTTGCCTTCTGCATCTCTCACCAAGGCATGGATATAGACTTTCCTGAAGGGTACGTCTCCCTTGAAATGAAGCCCCATCATCATCATCCTTGCAACCCAGAAGAATAGGATGTCAAAACCGGTAACAAGGACGGAAGTGGGATAAAATGTCTCCAGTTCGTCTGTGTCATCCGGCCACCCGAGTGTGGAAAACGGCCACAACGCCGAGCTGAACCATGTGTCAAGGACATCGGTTTCCTGTTCAAAACTCCTGCTTCCGCATGCCCCGCAGCTCTCCGGTTCTACTTTGGCAACATGGATCTCTCCACATTCCCCGCAGTACCAGGCGGGGATACGGTGCCCCCACCAGATCTGCCTCGAAACACACCAGTCCTTTATGTTATCCATCCATTCAAAGTAGACCCCTTCCCAATTCAAGGGGTATATTCTGGTGCTTCCGTCTCTCACCGCCTGGCTTGCCTTTTCTGCCAGCGGCCCCACCTTCACAAACCACTGTTTTGAAAGGATGGGTTCGATCATTGTCTTGCACCGATAACAGTGCCCCACCGCGTGTCTGTAAGGCTCGATTTTTTCCAGCAAATCGGCCTGCTCCAGATCTTCCAAAATCCTCTCACGGCACTCAAACCTGTCCATTCCCACATAGGGACCCGCCAGTTCGTTCATCCTTCCATTGTCATCAATCACCACAATCCTTTCGAGATTGTGGGTATTGCCGATTTCAAAATCGTTGGGGTCGTGGGCAGGAGTGATCTTCAGGGCCCCGGTGCCAAATTCTGTGTCCACATAACTATCAAATATAACAGGGATCGGCTTGTTAAGCACCGGCAGGAGCACATACGCACCGGATAAGGATCCATAACGCTCATCTTCCGGGTTTACGGCAACGGCCGTATCTCCGAAGAGGGTTTCGGGCCGGGTCGTTGCAACCACCAAATGCCCCTCCCCGTTCTCAAAGGGATAGCGGATATGATAGAGGTGGCTGTCGGTGTCCTCATGCTCAACCTCCAGATCGGCCAAGGCTGTCTGGCATCTGGGACACCAGTTGATGATATAGTCTCCCTTGTAAATGAGCCCTTCCTCATAAAGCTGAACAAAGACCTCCCTTACTGCCCTGGAAAGGCCCTCGTCCATGGTAAAGCGCTCCCTGCTCCAATCACAGGAA
>JABMQV010000534.1 GCA_013203065.1 Desulfobacteraceae bacterium
TAACCGCACAGTTCGAAATTTATTGGTCAAATCCGCTTTTGATTCTTTTGGATTGATCATTTGGACAGGCTAAAAATTTAGATACCGATCCCCCAGGGAGATCTCTTTATTCATATCTTATGACTTGCTGTCCTCGCAATTGGTCTAACAATGCACAAAAATACAAGCAGAGGTACAGCAGTCCGAGCGAAAGAATCAAAAGACAATCCCCCAAGAAACTTGTTTCCCCTTTCATTAGGTGTGCTCTCCTTAGCAGAAAAAACAGATGCGTTTATCAAATAAAATATTTCTTCCCGGAAATCCTTGCAAGATTTCTCTGCGATACCCAAACTGCCTGAGCTATGGATAAACCGAACCAAGGTATTGAAAGCATTATTCATGCCAACAACAAGGGTCGAGTTATCTATTTGATCTGATTGATATTTCCGGACGAATGATATTCCAGAAGGGAAAACCTTGTACCAAATGGTATGACATTGCCGCCCCAATTTAGGACATTGATGCCATAGTTGTCGGGGTCGGTGGTAAATGATCAGGGACGACTCTGCCCCTTTCCAGCTTCATCCTGTGGGTGATACAAGGCAGGATTTCGCGGAGGTGATGGGTAACATAGATGAGGTTGGCCGCCGTCTGACTGCCAACGTAATCGAGCAGCCGCAAAAAATTCTTGCGATTCACCGGGTCAAGCCCGCTGCAGGGTTCATCAAGGATGAGGAGGCGGGGAGACTTCACCAACGCTCTGGCGAGCAGTACCAACTGCCTTTCTCCGTAGGAGAGCCGGTCAAAGGGAGTGTCGACGACCTCTTCGATCCCAAGCTCCCTACACCACTGTCTTGCCACCCGGATCTGTTGGTCGCTGCATTGCCGGTAAAGCCCCACCGAATCAAAAAACCCTGAGCAAATCACGTCAAAGGCTGTGATCCCCTGCTGGTAGGTGGCATTGGTATCAGCAGAAATAAAACCAATGTGTTTCTTGATATCCCAGATGCTTTCGCCCGAGCCTTTCTTTTTTCCAAACAGGAAAATTTCACTGGCGTATGACTGTAAGTTGTTGCCCATGATCAGGTTCAAAACGGTTGTCTTGCCGGCGCCATTGGGCCCAAGAAGGGCCCAGTTCTCTCCCTGTCTAACCGTCCAGCTGAAACGGTCAAGCGGCACGACATCGCCGTAGCGAACGGTCACGTCTTTCATCTGGACGAGCACTGCCGGGAGATGTGCGGCCATGTCTCTTTTAGGGCGTGGAAGCCGGCTGCACCACTTCGCAGAGTCCCCGGTACGGGAAGGGAAAGCGTCGCTCGTGACGGAGTCATTCCCTTCGGCTGCGTACACCGGGGCGATTTCTCCCAGGATCTCTTCCTTTGATCCCTTCAGGGAAATATGGCCGTCTTTCAAATAGAGCACGTGGGTGATGCAGTCGACAATTTCTTCAAGCCGGTGTGTGATCAAAATGATCTGTACGCCGTGTGACACCAGTCCCCCCATCACTCCGGCCAGACTTCTTCGCGAAGGAGCATCCAGATCTTCAAAGGGTTCGTCCAAAATCAACAATTCGGGGCCTTCAAGGAGGGCCCGGGCGATCAAGATTCTTCTCAACTCACCTGCGGAAAGCGCCCGAACCGGTCTTTCCAGAAGATGCTCGATGCCCAACTGACTGGGAAGGCTCCTTGGATCTGTGGATGGACATAGCGGAAACGATCCTGTTGCAGACCGGCCCAACAATCCTCGGGCAGTAGTAAAGCCAGCGCTCCCGCTGAAATCCCTGAAGGTCTCCTCCAGATTTTCTCTCGCGATGATCTCCCCATGTTGTTCCGAGGAGACATAGCCCACTCTATCCTCCAGAGCCTTGGTTGACGATCCGTTGCCGCCACAGGTGATCCGCCCCTTTACGATGGGAACCACCCCCATAATGGCCTTGACAAGGGTCGATTTTCCCGAGCCGTTGGGACCCACGATGGCCCATTGCTCGTTTTGGTTGATCTGCCACGAAGTCCCCTTCAAATACCACCGGTCCCGCACGCGGACGGTGATGTCATCAAGGGTTATGAACGGATTCGCGATCATCACACTCCTTATACCCGGCCATTCTGCGAAGTTATTCTTGCGCAAGCCCTAAAGGCGCTCACTTTTTCCTGTTTTCAGGCCTCAATGATCTCACGGCCTCACCAGCACGCCACATCTCCGAGTCTCTGATGGCCGCCAGTTCCCTGTTCAGCTTTTCACGGTAATCTGGGGCGCTGTTTGCCTCCAGAACCCGACGGGTCTCCAGGCCTGAAACAACGCTCTCGTAAAGTTCGTCAAACACGGGAGCCACTGCGTCGCGAAATTTCGGTGCCCAGTCCAGGGCCCCGCGCTGGGCAGTTGTGCTGCAATTCCCGAACATCCAGTCCATCCCGTTCTCGGCCACCAGGCGAATCAGACTTTGGGTCAACTCTTCCACGGTCTCATTAAACGCCTCGCTGGGGCTGTGACCCTGTTTGCGCAGCAGGGTGTACTGCGCCTCCATGACACCGGCCAAACAGCCCATGAGCACCCCCCTCTCGCCGGTGAGGTCGCTACGCACCTCTTTCTCAAAGGTGGTGGGAAACAGGTAGCCGGAGCCGATGGCAATGCCAAGGGCCAGGGTCCGTTCCCTTGCCCGGCCTGTGTAGTCCTGGTGAATCGCAAAACTGGAGTTGATGCCGCTCCCGTCCAGAAAATTGGTACGTACGGTGCGCCCCGATCCTTTGGGGGCCACCAGAACTACATCCACGTCCTCCGGCGGCACGATCCCTGTTTGCTCCCGGTAGACGATTGAAAAGCCGTGGGAAAAATAGAGTGCATCCCCCGGCTTCAGGCATTCCTTGATTTTCGGCCACTGGGCCACCTGACCCGCATCAGAGAGGAGATACTGGATGACCGTGGCCTTCCCGGCTGCTTCTTCAAGTGGGAAAAGGGTGCTGCCGGGGACAAACCCGTCTGCCACGGCCCGGTCCCAGGACTGGCTGCCTTTCCGCTGCCCCACGATCACCCGGATGCCATTGTCCCTCAGGTTCAAGGACTGCCCCGGGCCTTGCACACCGTATCCCAAAACGGCAACCGTCTCATTGGCGAGGAGATCCCTTGCCTTTTGAAGAGAGAATTCTTCGGACGTGATAACCTCTTCTCGTACACCGCCAAAATTAATTTCCGTCATTTCTTGTCTCCTTTGATCCTAATTTAGTTTGGTTCACGAAGCAGGGCCATTGGACCCGTGCGGGCGATCTTCTCAATACCCATGGGTTTCAACAGGTTTAAGAGTGCACCGATCTTCCCTTCATCCCCGGTGGCCTCGATGATGTAGTGCTCCCTTCCCACGTCCACCACCTTGCATCTGAAGATGTCCACAATTCGCAAGATTTCGGCACGGTGCTGGGCCAGGGCATGTATACAGATCAGGGCCATTTCACGCTTAACCGAGTGGGGCCCGCTGAGGTCGCGAAGCTTTCTGACATTTACCAATTTGTTGAGCTGTTTTTCGATTTTCTCAGTAACGGGCTTGTTCGTCCTGGTGACGATGGTGATGCGTGATACCTTCGGGTCCATGGTTTCTGCGGTGACCAGGCTTTCGATGTTAAAGCCTTTTCCGCTGAACAACCCCGCTATTCTGGAGAGCACCCCGGGCTCATTATCCACCAGCATCGAGAAAATGTGTCTCTTTGTCGCCATTGTTCGATTCCTCCTAAACAAACACCATTTCTGTAAGGGGCGCACCGGCAGGTACCATGGGAAAGACACTTTCTTCCGGTTCAACCGCAAAATCCA
Organism: Desulfobacteraceae bacterium; assembly: GCA_013203065.1. Next base: position 3,781 of record JABMQV010000534.1, read on the forward strand.
TAAGGACCGGTCCGGCGCTGGAAAGCCCTTCCTCCAGAACCGCTTCCACGTCCCTTGGCGCCGTGGCCCTCAATCCTATGGCTCCGTAAGCCTGAGCAAGTTTAACAAAATCCGGGCTGTGCTCGAAGCCGGTGCAGGAATATCGCTTTCCGTAGAACATCTCCTGCAACTGTCGCACCATCCCCAGATAGCCGTTATTCAAGATCACCACCTTTACCGGCAGACCGTATTGCACGGCAGTGGCAAATTCCTGAATGTTCATCTGGATGCTCCCGTCTCCTGCAACGTCCACAACGAGCTTGTCCGGACAGGCCAATTGAACGCCGATAGCGGCAGGGAGGCCAAACCCCATACAGCCCAGCCCGCCGGATGTAACAAAATGGTTTGGACGGTCGAAGCGATAGTACTGGGCCGCCCACATCTGATTCTGGCCCACCTCGGTGGTGATGACCGCCCGCCCCCTAGTGAGTTCATAAAGCTTCTCCACCACGTACTGCGGTTTTATTACCTCTTCCTGTTGGTAGGCGAGTGGCCTAGAGAGCCTCCAGTACTCGATTCGTTCGAGCCAGCTGTCCCTTGTCTCTCTCAGTTTCCCCAGGTCTTCGTCTTCCAAAAGAGCGTTCAGCCGCCCAAGGCTCACCCCGCAATCGCCCACCACCGGCAGGCAGACAGGAATGTTCTTGGAGATGGAGGTGGGATCAATATCAATATGGATGATCTTGGCCAGCGGGGCAAAGGCATCTGTCTTTCCGGTGACCCGGTCGTCGAACCGTACCCCGATTGCGATCATCAGATCGCATTCCCCCGTGCACATGTTGGCCTGATAGGTTCCGTGCATGCCGATCATGCCCAACCACAGCGGATCGGAGCCGGGAAAGGCTCCCAGGCCCATGAGGGTCGTGGTCACCGGGATTCGGAGCTTCCGCGCGAATTGGGTAAGCGCCTCCGATGCCTTCGACAGGATGACGCCCCCTCCCGCGAGCATAAGGGGGCGCTCTGCCTGTCGGATGAGGTTCAGCACCTTTCTCACCCGTCGTATATCCGGCGTGTAAATGGGTTTGTAGAATTTGGGCCTGACTGTTTTCCGGCACACGTAATTCGTGCTGTCCGCAAGCACATCTTTCGGGATATCGATCAGGACCGGTCCGGGTCGGCCTGAGCCGGCGATATAGAAGGCTTCCTTTACGGTTCGGGCAAGATCCTCGATCCGTTTGACAAGGTAGTTGTGCTTTGTGCAGGGCCGTGTGATACCGACAATGTCCACTTCCTGAAACGCATCATTTCCAATAAGATGCGTGGGAACCTGACCGCTGATGACCACCAGGGGGATTGAATCCATAAAGGCTGATGCAATGCCGGTTACGGTGTTTGTAGCCCCGGGACCCGAGGTGACCAGACAGACGCCTACGCAGCCTTTGGCACGGGCATAGCCGTCGGCGGCATGTACGGCGGCCTGTTCGTGTCGAACCAGGATATGTCGGATATCGCTCTTGGCGAGTTCATCATAGATGTCTATGACGGTGCCTCCGGGATAGCCGAATAAGGTGTCCACGCCTTCTGTTTTCAACACTTCCATGAGAATCCGGGCACCTGTCAATTTCATTTTCACACCCTCCTGTCTGTAGTTTCGTTCTGCGGCGCATTTTTTCAGGCATGCCATTCCAGGCAAAAAAAATCCGTTATCAGACGAGGCTGATAACGGATTTTGCAGTTGCTTTATCTTTGAGAAAGCTAGGCCATTATCAACCTCCGTCCTCGACGCGGACGGCGACAACGACACCGACGAGAAGAATGCTAATAATGTTGATAATGGCGCTAAGTTTTTTCATGATGGTTTCCAAATGATTAGCTAGATGAGATTCTAACAGGATCTGGTGATCCTGTCAAGCTATTTTTTTGTGACCCTCATTCCTATGTCTCAATCTTCAACTTCCACGATCATCTCAATCTCCACGGAGATGTTCATGGGCAGTGCATTCATCCCAACCGCCGACCGGGCGTGCTTTCCCGCATCGCTGAAGACCTCAACCAGCAGATCCGAAGCGCCATTGATGA
>JABMQV010000535.1 GCA_013203065.1 Desulfobacteraceae bacterium
CCCATCATTGCCTTGAGGTTGTGGTGCTGAAGGGGAAGGCGAAAAAGATAAAAAAGCTCGCCGGGGAATTGATTGGCACCAAAGGCGTCAAGCACGGCAAACTCATGACAACGACAACGGGGGAGGGTATTCTGTAGAAAATTGTGGAGACCCGGTGTCTTTGTCCCACAGTGCTAAGGGAGTTTGTAAATCATGGGATGTTTCAGGTTATATTTCTGACACGATTTTTCTACTGAATTTTTGAGTGTGTACTCCTTTTTCCTGTGTGCCTTCAGCGGGTATAGCGTATTAATGAGTAGGCGGGTCGAAGAGAAAAAAACAGAACGGCCCGATCCGATTCGAAAGCAGGCAACGGCAAACGGATGAAAATGGATCACACAATTTGACAAAGAAAAGGAAGATCCAGGCCTTTTTCAGAACAAACCCGAATCTTCGGCCCTCGATTCTGTATTCAAACTAAAATCCGTTGTCCGCCATGGCCTCCTTAAGATGCTGCACATATATGTTTGCCCAACCGTCCAGTTCCCCAAGACCACGCAAAATCGGTATAACTTCAATGCCGGCCTTTTCAAACATATTTTTCCATGAATCCGGTTCATCACCGGCCATATCGTTGGCAGCATGATCCCCTGCAACCAACATTAAGGGGAGCAAAGTCACCCGCTTTACGTTGGCGTTCCGGAGCCCGCTCAATATGCGTTTCGGTTCGGGAAAGCCTTCGACGTTGCCAACAAAAATGGGTAGGTCCGGGTTTTTGTCGCGCAACACGGCTTCAAACTCCACATAAGCACCGGTGGAGAATATTTCATTTCCATGTCCCATGTAAACGAGAGCCGATTTATTGTTTCGAGCTATCGCAGCATCATTCTTGACGATCTCGGCTGCTGTTACAAGATCTGCCCTGTAAGGACGGACATCCCCTGACTCTCCAAAAGCCGGGCGCCCCAGAATGATTTTTTTAAACGGCTTATCCCGATTCCTTAAGGTTTTGATCGCATCAAGTGCTTCAATTTCAGACTTTAGGTTATGATATTCCTCGCCGGCAAATATATGCGTTGACTGCACTGCGATATGCCGATAGCCCTCGTTTTGGAGGTTTGCAATGGTCGCCAATGGGTTGCGAACGTTATAAATAAATTCAGGGACTTCGGGATGGGCAGTCCGCCATTTGGGGTCTTTTGCCCTGCGAGCCCACTTGGATCGGATAATTTCCGAGGTAAAGGCCATTCTAACAGGTATACCGGGAAAGGCGTGCCCCATTTTCTCCTGGAGGTGCAATAACGATCGCAAGGCTTTTGGATATGTTGTGCCGAATACGGCCAGCACAATGGCTTTTTTGTCCGGTTTCTGCTTCCCCATTGAGGAAGTCGCAGTCGTCGACACGGATATCATCATTACTAGAGTCAAAGTAAAAACAAGCAATCGTTTCATGAAATTTCCTTTCTTAAAAAGCAGGGATCTCTTTGAAAAAATGTTTCCAATAGCCATTAGCACTGAACGGGCTAATCAATCGCACAGGCGCAATTCCCTATCTGTTGATATAATTGCTACCGAATCGGTTATTTCAGCAATCTTGCAAAGGCGCCTCCTGTTTCAGGGATAGACAAACTCCACTGCGAAAATGGTATTTTCCAATGGAATCCACACCTTCAAATCAAAAGAGGAAAGGCCCTTGAGCCAGTCTTCCTGTAAGGAATACTGATTCACGGGCGGTTGGCGCATACCCACAACTCGATAGGAGGAAACGTACCAGAGGGGAGGTTGAGGGTACCAGAAGGTGAACTCACGGACTGTGCCATCAGGGCCGGTGAGAGAGGCCTTGATTCTATCATCCCGCAACAGTTTCACAAGATTTTGATCCTTGTTCAGAAAAGCGATGCGAAGTATCCCTTTTTGTGGATCATACCCCATATTTACATAGTAACGCCCTTTTCCTTCCCCCAGAAGGCGGGGTTGGCCATATGAATATTGATGGGTGGGCGTTTTCGCTGGGATTTCCACTGTCCTGGTTGGCACACAACTCCAGCAGAGCAGTGCCGATCCAATGAATATCGTCATACAGAATCTTCTTACCAGTAACATAGGCCTCCCCTTTCTCATAGGGTCTGTTAAGAAATTGAGTCCACGATCTCAAAAAGACTTAAGCTAACTGCATCTTTCTTCAATACCCCGAAACTGATCAAAACTCTACTGCTAACTGACCAAAAACCATATCCCGGGTATCTTTGCCTTCCCCATCAAGGTCATTAAATTCGTCATGGAAGTACGCCAGTGACCCTATGATCCCCGCGAAAATGGTCTGATTAAGGCCTATTCCATACCGCCATCGCGGATATCCAAGACTTTCTGTCTCCCTAGATCCTGCGAATTTTAATACGATCTCCAGATTCCTCCCCCAATCAAAATACTACCCGGCCACAATGTACCAAACCATCCCCATCGCCC
>JABMQV010000536.1 GCA_013203065.1 Desulfobacteraceae bacterium
ATGGACAGAGACCTCGACAAAATTTTTTTAAACCAAATATGATGAACTCGTAAAAACTATTTGTTCTCACAAAAACGCCAGGAACGCCAAGAAAATTTATTTTAATATTATTAATTTAACTTTGCGAGCTCTGCGCGTTTGCGTGAGATTAGACTTTTTACATGGGTGTCAAATATGCTGTAGAAATTCCGGGATGTCAACGTAGGAAATCATAATGATAAGGCTGGCGTTTTTTGAATACGTTATTGTTTCGGTGTATCTCCTTTTTGTCCTCCTTTTGGGAATCTGGAAAGGTCGCAAGGTGAAGGACCTGAACGATTATGCCGTTGCAAGTCGGTCGTATGGCTCGCTGATCATATTTATGACCCTTTCCGCGTCTTTTATCGGCGGTGGCTTTACTATCGGCAATGCAGAGAAGGTGTTTCTTATCGGTATGGCAAACATTTTTTGTCTATGGGGATTTAGCCTCAAAGAACTCCTTGTTGCCACCCTTATTGCTCCAAGGATGCATAACTTTCCGGCCGCCATTTCGGTCGGGGATATTATGGAAAGGAACTATGGCAGGGCTGGAAAGATCGTTACAGGCATATTCTCGGTGCTCTTGTGCGCCGGCATACTGGGGGCACAGGTTGGAGGAATAGGCTACATTTCCAACCTCTTTCTCGGCATACCGGTAATATACGGCATAATCATAGGAACAGGTATTGTGATCGCCTATGATACCGTGGGGGGGATGCGAGCCGTGGTTGCCACCGATGTCCTGCAGTTCCTGACACTTGCTGCGGGAATACCACTGACCCTTATTTTGGGGATTCATTATGTCGGGGGGGCCGAAAAGGTTCTGTCGGAGGTTCCGGCCGATCACCTCTCACTTCTCGGAAGCATGACGCCGTTTGAGTTTCTTTCACTCTTCCTTACTTTCCTGCTCGGTGAGACACTGGTGCCCCCGTATGTCCGCAGACTTCTTATCGGAAGGGATCAAATTCAGACTGCCAGAGGTACTTTTTGGAGCGGGATCTTCTCTGTTCCCTTCTTTTTCATATCGGGTTCTATTGGTCTTATCGCACTGATAATTGATCCAGGGCTCAATGCCAACATGGCCCTGCCCGCCGTCATAGGCACCGTCCTTCCCATCGGCCTGAGGGCCTTGGTGATTTCAGCCGTTATTGCGATCGTTATGTCCTCAGCGGATTCCTTTCTAAACTCCGCCTCCGTTGCCTTTATTCAGGACATCGTTCACCCGCTCAGAGCAGAGAGGCTATCGGAGCAAAAGGGACTCCTTTATGTGAGGCTTTCGACCCTGATTACCGGTGCACTCGCCATTATCTTTGCAGTCAAGATAAAGAGTGTTCTGGACATACTGATCTATGCCTATAATTTCTGGGCGCCCATCATCCTGATCCCGCTTGCCGCGACCCTTTTGGGGATCAGATCCGGTAGGACCACTTTTCTTTTGAGCGCTGTTGCCGGTATTCTGGGGGTTATTATCTGGGATTATCTTCTTGATACACCATACGGATTCAACGGCCTTGTCTTCGGCGTGCTGACCAACTTGCTTGTGTTTGTCGCTTCCCACAAACTGGGAAAAGCCGGACGATAGGGATTGGGTTCTTGGGTTAGGGACAAAGATTTGACTTACATGGTTGGGGCACGGCCTCAATCACCTTTGTAAAGTTCAGGATATAGTTTCTTTGCGCATGCGGGGCAGATGCCGTGGCTGAATTGAGCCTCAGAACGGTCGGAGATATAGGCCTCAATTTGATTCCAATAACCCTTATCATCCCGTATTTTTTTGCACGCCGCACAAATAGGGAGCATGCCGCTTAATCTCTTGACCTCGGCAAGCGCTTCCCTGAGTTCCAGGATAATCTTTTCATTTTCCTTTTCTCCGGCACGCAGGCGGAACATCCCCACGCCAAGCCCGGACAAGCCCAGGACCCAGATAGCAAGATAGGCAAGGATCAGATTTCGAATTTCCCTGACCCTTGATGCCACAAACGGTCCGGCCTCAATGGATACACTGATCCCTCCCCTCAGGTCTCCTTTTTTGTATCCTTGCTTGGCGTGGCATTTCAGGCATGGCTCCTCCACCCAAAGGGGAGCCATGTAACGAAACATTTTGGTCCCCTTGGGAGAA
>JABMQV010000537.1 GCA_013203065.1 Desulfobacteraceae bacterium
GGCGCCAATTCTGCGAAGTTATTCTTGCGCAGACCCTAAGCTTAGCGCGTGTCCATCCGGAAACGGGAAATGGGACACGCACGAAGTGGTAGGTATTTTTGTGTTTGATAGCGGAATATATTAAAAATGCGTTCGTGTGTCAAATCAGTAGAACGGCCAGTTACCCAACCGTCCCCTCACAGATCCCGGTGCGGCATTCCCGCACCGGGATCTTCGAATCTGCTCACTTACGCACTGACATGCATCATAAAAAGAGTTTCAGGTGTTTAGTCGGGTACTGTTCGGTAATCTTCGGATCAGGTACAAAGGACTGTTTTAGGGGACCAAGGAGCACTTCCACATGACTTCGAACAAGGAAGTAGTCAAAAGCGCATGGAGGGCTTTTTCATCGTATTCTGGAAAGAAACCTGATGCAACAATACGTATATTCCTTCACGGAAGGCCTGTGATATCTTCAGGAGCGAAGGTTAGTTACAGGTTAAGACTCTATTGGCAAAACCTTATATAGCTGAGTCAAAATGCAAAGCCGGCCGTGGCGATAAAGCAACCCCCGCTGCTTCCACCTCCGTCTCCCGACCCTATAACCCTGAGAACCATAACGTAATCGGCCGTACTATCAATGCTGCCACCTGCGATGACGATCTTACTGTCCTTCTTCTGGATCGCCACTCCCTCGCCAAAATCATTTCCCGTTACGATGTTGAGGGTTACCACTCCATTGCTGCCAAAGGTGCTATCCGGACTTCCATCCACATTGTACCTCAGGATCAGGACATCCCCATCTGTTCCATTAGGGATGTTGCCGGTGACAACGATCTTTTTTCCACCTTGAATAGCCAGTCTGCGACCATTATCGTTTCCCTTTCCGCTGTCATAACTGACGACCCCGTTCGTGCCAAATGCGTTGTCCGGTGTTCCATCGGAATTATACCTTAGGACAAGAACATCCAGATCCGTGCCGTTATAATCGCCGCCTGAAACAACAATTTTTCCATTCGACTGAATCGCAACTCCCCGTGCACCGTCATCTCCATGCCCACCATCATAGGTGGCAACTCCATTTGTTCCGAAAGTATTATCAAGTGCCCCATCGCTGTTGTACCTTGCAGTCAGGACATCAAAGCCTGTAGCGATCTTTGTATAGCCAGAAACAACGAGCTTTCCATCTGCCTGAATCGCGATCTCCCGGAAACCATCGTTCCCCTCACCACCATCATAGGTAACAACTCCATTCGTTCCAAATGTATTGTCCAGCGCTCCATCGCCTTTATACCTCAAAATCATGGCAATTGAGGTCGAATCACCCGTGCTCCTCGTTGTGACGACGATTTTCCCGTCTGACTCAATGGCTATTGCCCGGCCATAGTCATCTCTTTTACCGTTGTCATAGATAGCGATACCGTTTGAACCAAAGCTGTTGTCCAGCGTCCCGTCGCCATTGTACCTCATGGTCAAAATATCATAATTCTTCCCATTGTAGCTGTATCCCGTCAAAACGATCTTTCCGTCCGTCTGAATGGCCACCAAACGCCCACTGTCGTCTCCTTTTCCGCCGTCATAGATTACAACCCCGCCCGTCCCAAAGGTGCTGTCCAGGGTCCCGTCGCTATTATATCTCAAAACCCCCACATCAGAGTCTGTCCCGTTGAGTATCCCGGTTGACACAATGATTTTGGTGTCCGCCTGAACCGCGACGCCAACATATGAGTCTTTGTTCCAGCCATTGTAGAGGACATAGCCGTTTGGCGGATGGAAGGTGGTATCAACATCTCCCTGCCCCGCCGATACTAAGCAAGGCAAACACACAAGAAACACGAAAACAGAAGAAAAAACCGTTTTAGTCCGTATCATATCACCCTCCTTAGCTTATACGTCTCGATAAAAGTGTTTTGCCTTGATCTTTCCGTACTGAGCCAACATTCGCCTATACTCACTTACCTCGCTCACACACCCTATCCAACACATCCAGCCCCGTGCCACAGCATCAACCTCTTTGTCCGATAATTGAGAAGTCACCGAACTAATTTCCTCTCTGGTAAAATCAAAGTCCTCCTCATTAACAATTGCTTTTCTGGCCTCAGCCGTCTCGGCTCTTGTCACCCGATTTTTAAAATCCTCGTCTGTCTTCATCCTTTCGATAAAGGCCTTCGCCGATTCGATCGACATAAAATCATACTCCTTCCATTTCAAGAATCATACTATTCGGTGGTCAGCAGAACAGAAAACTATCTGCACCAAGTATTTTTCTCACACCAACCTGGATTTTGCAAGACTGGAGAGTCAACCACTGCCCCTTAAAGGGGGGGCGTTTGAGCGGTGACCCTGAAAGAATCCTTGTCGTCTATCGGAATTCCACCTTGATTGAGGTTTCCAAAGCTCTTGCTGGATCAGGCAGGTACTGCTGAAAAATAGAACCTGACAGAACGGATTTTGCGGCAGGTGATAAATAAGATCCGGGTTGGTGTATTTTTATCGTGATTTTTTGTCAATAATAAAGGTATCATTCTTATGGCTAAAGAGCTATTTAACCGGAAGATTTGTAACTGGTGCTCTTCTCAATACACTCGAGGACAAAACCTGGCTATTTTGAAGTGGGTTTATTGAGAACTCACGAAAGTCTCCCTTCGCCGGGTTTGCACGAGGAGGGATTTATTTCGAGCGGAGAATATTGCAATGGGGGACCGCTGGGACATTAGGAGAGAACTGGGTCAAGGGCCCTCACCCAAGACAATTGTGTCACCTCATGACGCCGCTGAGATGGTGTTGATCCCCCAAGGACCTTTTACCATGGGGCTCAGTGAAGAGGAAGTGGGCCAGATATTTGCGTTGGAGCAGCAAGAGAACCCGGTTTTTGTTACAGAAATTCCTGCCCGTTCCGTATATCTCGACCCCTACTACATCGATCGATACCCGGTGACTAACTACCAGTATGGGAAATTCATTAAAGAAACCGGGCACAGGCCCCCCTTACTCTGGGGCGACCCGATATGGAATCAGTCCCTGCAGCCCGCGGTTTTCGTGGGATGGGATGATGCAAGGGCCTATGCCAAATGGTCCGGGAAATCCCTTCCAACAGAGGCGCAGTGGGAGAAGGCCGCCCGTGGTGTGGATGGGCGATGGTGGGCCTGGGGCCAGGAATTTGTTCCGGGAAGATGTAATTCAAGAGAGCACGGCCTTCAATGCACGTCTGAAATCGGCCTCTTCCATGAAGGCGTGAGTCCGTTTGGGTGTTATGATATGTGTGGTAACGTGTGGGAGATGTGTAAAGGTAGATGGCTGGGAGATTTCCCCCCCATGCGAGGGGGCTGTTTTCTGGGCTCTGCCATGTTTGTTCGGGTCACCTGCCGCTGGACACCCGAGGACAGCGTCAATGGTTCCCACTGGCTTGGGTTTCGTTGTGCAAAAGAAATCCCTCCTAAAGAATAAGTCGTTTTCACCTTTCAAACACAGTCGACTGAAGGCCCCCTTGGAAATAATTGCCCCCCATTCCTCACAGACAAAGGGCAAAACATGCCATGGATCAGACGCGGAAACTCGCTACACCGGAGTTACCCGGCAGCTTACTTAGTTTCTGAACGAAAACCTCGAAATGAAAACGAACCCAACATCAATAA